>DATBNH010000307.1:0-2314 GCA_036554405.1 Cellvibrionaceae bacterium
TTGGAGGCGCTAGTCAGTGAATACCGCGCGGTAATGGCCACTATCGAGCGCTTATCGCGCCTGTATCCGGCCGATGTACTGGAGCATATGATTCACATGCCCTCGTTGACCTCAGAGCACCTGAAAGATCAGGCGCATATGAGCAACTGGTGTGAGGCTCTGGCGCTGCGCTTTACCGATATCCACCGCGCCGGTAGCGACCGCTATCGCATTACCACCCGCGAAGATACCGAAAGGCATTTGTTCTTGCCCCATATAGAAATTACCGAACACGGTGTTGCTAAAGAGTATCCGTTTAACCACGAGTTCTTTGCCTCCGGCGAGTACCGCAGCATTGTCGCCCTGGGTGAAAAACTGGACAGCCTGATAGAAGAGGGCGCCTACGTTAAGCGCGGCGAAAAAACCCAGGAAATCAGCAGCTTCGACGAGGCGCTGGAATGGTTAATGAAAGAGGCCTCGCGCGGTTACAGCATCCAGCGCTACAAAGGCTTGGGGGAGATGAACCCGGAGCAGCTGTGGGATACTACCATGAACCCGGAAAGTCGCCGCATGCTGCAAGTCACCATCAGCGACGCCATCGCCGCCGATCAGATCTTCACCTGCCTGATGGGCGATAACGTAGAGCCAAGACGAGAGTTTATCGAGACCAATGCGTTAGCGGTTGCTAACCTGGACGTATAGGTATATCGTAGGCTAACCCCGACTAACGGGGTTAGCTTGGTGTTATTTATTTCACTTATGTTCATGCTGGATAGCACTTCAGGGAAGTTTTTAATCAAAACCAACGCCCTGATCACACACTTAAATCTCGTTGGGCTTTTCTCTCGCCTGCTTGGCAATAAGTTGACTGAAGTGCTCCGCATCCAGCGGCTTGTCAAACAAATATCCCTGCCCGTAATCACAGTGCCAGCGCTTTAGATACTCCAGCTGACCGGGTGTTTCCACGCCCTCGGCGACCACTTCTATAGAGAGCTTGTGGGACAAATCGATCATGGTTTCGGTGAGCGCTTCTGGTGCGTGCTCGAGGCCCAGTTTTTTGATAAACGATTGATCGATTTTGACAACATCAATGGGAAAGCGGGTCAGGTAACTCAGGGATGAATAACCAGTGCCAAAATCATCAATAGCAATGCTGACCCCGAGTGCTTTTAACTTAGTCAGTACCCACATAAGTCGATCGGACTCTTCAATCAATAAGCGCTCAGTTATCTCTACGGTTAAGGGCAATTGTGACGCGGCTCGGGTCATCAACTCCAGCCAGCGCTCCAGCGAATTATCTTTGGTTGAAAAAACCCGGGGCGAGACATTGACCGAAAGCCCTACCGTATAGTTATATTGCTTTTGCAGTGAAATTAAAAACTCCGAAGCGGTGGCCAACACAAAGCGGTCGATATCGTTAATGCGCCCGGTCTCTTCGGCCAGTGAAATAAACTCATCGGTGGGCACTAATTTGCCATCACAAAACCAGCGCACCAGTGCCTCACACTTGCGTACCCGGTTATTGGTTAAATCGATAATGGGTTGATAGAAAACCTGAAATTCCTGATTATTAATAGCAGAGATTAATTGCGTGCCCAATAGGTGACGTTTTTCAGAAACCTGTTGCAGGCTTTTGGTGAAAAATTGCCAGCCATTACGGCCACTGCGTTTAACCTCGTACATAGCCTGGTCAGCATTGGATATTAAAATATCGGCGGTGTTGCCATCGTCGGGAAACAGGGAGATACCAATGCTGGCACTGCAAAAAAGCTGCTTTTGGTGAATAGTGTAGGGCTCTTTTAAAACATCCAGAATATGTTCGGCCACCGCCACAGCGGTTTTACTGCTGGTAATTTCTTCGAGTACAACAATAAACTCATCGCCGCTGTAGCGACCAACCGTATCGGAACTGCGAATCGCCTGGCGAATACGGGTGGAGACTTCGCGCAATAATGTATCGCCGGCCTGGTGGCCCATATTGTCATTGACGGGCTTAAAGTTATCGAGATCAATAAATAAAATAGCCACTTGATGGGCTTTATCGCGAGTCGCTTTATTAATGGCTTTGGATAGGCGGTTGTCCAGTAACAGGCGATTGGGCAAACCAGTCAGTTGATCGTAAATAGCCTGTTGCTGAATTTTATTGGTAAAGCGTTTGCGTTCGCTAATATCCTGTACCGAGCCGAGTACCGCAAAAGGTTCGATACCGGTAATGGCCGGTTTGCCAATAATTCTGATCCAGCGCTTGGGTTTTTGTTGATCAAGGCTTAATTCAATATCAAAAGCTGCACCAAAGGTGGCGTTATGAATGGCGTTGTGTAAACGGTCGGCTTGT
>DATBNH010000310.1:0-5914 GCA_036554405.1 Cellvibrionaceae bacterium
GTGAAGGGGTTTACCTGCTGGTACACGGCGAGGTGACTGACGGCGAAATTGATATCTTTGATCGGGAAAAAGTCTTTCTGGAACGGATTCTGGCGCCGGTGATTGCCGACTTCCCCGATTTAAAAGTGGTGCTTGAGCATATCACCACCTCCCATGCGGTAGATTTTGTCAACGCCGCTGGTGCCAATGTAGCCGCCACAATTACCGCCCATCATTTGCTGTATAACCGCAATCATATGCTCGCCGGGGGTATTCGGCCACACTACTACTGCCTGCCCATTCTCAAGCGGCAAACCCATCAACAGGCGCTGTTGACGGCGGCCATTAGCGGCAGCGGCAAGTTCTTCCTGGGCACCGATTCGGCGCCCCACGCGCGCCATAAAAAAGAAGCCGCTTGCGGCTGCGCCGGCTGCTACACCGCCCATGCCGCCATAGAGCTGTATGCCGAAGCCTTTGAAATGGTCGGCGCACTGGACAAATTAGAAGGCTTCGCCAGCCACTTTGGGCCAGATTTTTACGGGCTGCCGCGCAATACTGACACGATCACTCTGATTAAAAGCCCCTGGCAGGTACCGGCCAGTCTGGCCTTTGCCGACACCACGCTGGTGCCGCTGCGCGCCGGTGAAACCCTTAGTTGGTCAGTAAAACATTCTTAATTTAAGGCTTGCCTGTGAACCCGCCCGAGTTTGAAAAAGATCATACCTCGCCCATGGCCCAGCGTTTTCGCGGATTTTTACCCGTGGTGATCGACGTGGAAACCGGCGGTTTCGACAGCAGCCGCGACGCCCTGCTGGAAATAGCCGCCGTCACCCTGGCGATGGATGATCAGGGCTTAATCCATCGCAGTGAAACCATCGCCTTTCATGTGGAGCCTTTTGATGGCGCCAATGTCGAGCAGGCTGCGCTGGATTTTACCGGTATTGACCTGGATAGCCCCGACCGTTTTGCCGACCCGGAGCTAATGGCCATGACCGATGTGCTGCGCGCCGTACGACGTGCGGTAAAAGACAACGGCTGCACCCGGGCCATTATTGTGGGTCACAACGCTCATTTTGATTTGGGCTTTGTTAACGCCGCCATCGCCCGCTGCGAAATCAAGCGCAACCCTTTTCACCCGTTTTCCTGCTTTGATACCGCCACTTTGTCGGGGCTGGCATTTGGCCAGACGGTACTGGCCAAGGCCTGTCAGGTGGCGGGCATAGATTTCAGCAATAGCGACGCTCACTCTGCCGTCTATGATGCCGAAAAAACCGCCGAGCTGTTTTGTATGATCGTCAACCGCTGGCAACAGCTGGGGGGCTGGCCAACACTGGCTGACATATAGACCAAACGCTACCCAAGCGCGGATTGACTTGCTATGCTTGGCCGCTAACCGAGAGGAGCCCCGGCAAAGCTGGTGGCTGAATGTGAAAAGGGCATCATCAGGAGACCCCATGTCGAAGCAACAGAAAATTTTTGTGGTTGTTGATCCCAACGATGAACAACATATAGCGCTGGAGCGCGTCAAACTCACCTCACGCCTGCATGAGGTAAAACCCTTTGTGCATGTGTTTGTAGCGGTAGACAGCGACGCTGTCGATACCCGTGCTCACAACACCAACCTGGTGCGCGACCAGCGCTGGTTTGACGAGCAGATCAAAGCGCCCCTCGCCGATGCCGGTGTTGAATATTTGATCGAAGTCAGCTGGTCCACCGAGTGGCAGGAATCCATTATGCAGGCGGCCAAAACTGCCGGTGCCAATCGCATTTATTTGCCGGTACACGCCAAAACCTCCAGCCGCCGCTTCCTGTTTACCGACTCCAAGTGGGATCTGCTCAAAGGCGCCTACTGCCCGGTGGTATTGATTCGTCCGGGCGCAGAGGGTGCTCGCAAGACTGTACTGGCGGCGGTTAACTTCCAGGCTACCGGTCAGATGCAAAAAGAACTCAATGCCAAAATTCTCAAGGCGGCTCGCGACATTACCGCCATCTACAATGCCGACTTGCATGTAGTCAACGGCTATCTCGACTCCATGAACTATCCCGATCGTGGCCGCCTGGCCAACGAAACGGGTCTGGACGCCGATCATATCCATGTGGATAACGGCTATACCTCCGAAGTGGTCTCAAGCGTAGCTGAAAAAATTCACGCCGACCTGGTGGTAATGGGTACCCTCGGTCAAAATGGCATGACCACATCGCGCCGAGGCAATACCGCCGAGCGCCTGATCAATGCCCTCGACACCGATGTAATGGTGATTAACTACGGTTAACCCTGTGGCAGGCAGCTTAGCGGCTGCCTGCCTCTTGCTATGCCCCGCTGTGCCCACTGCTTTTCTTTACTGTTTTTCCACTGGCCACTTGCCCGTTTGTGTTCTACCCTCACAGGTCAAAATCCCTAACGGCGATTCGCTATATACCTTGTCACTGTGGAGCATAAAAAATGAAACTGGAATCACTGGCACTACACTCGGGCTATGAAGTAGAACCCACTACCCACGCCGCCACTACCCCAATTTATCAAACCACCTCATACACCTTTGACGACACCCAGCACGGTGCTGATTTGTTTGACTTAAAGGTGGCCGGCAATATTTATACGCGCATTATGAACCCCACCAATGCTGTGCTGGAGGCGCGGGTGGCGGCAATGGAGGGCGGAATCGGTGCGCTGGCGCTGGCCTCGGGTATGGCGGCTATCACCTACGCCATTCAGTGCATTACCAGTGCCGGCGATAATATTGTCAGCACCAGCCAGCTCTACGGCGGTACTTATAACCTGTTCGCCCACAGTTTGCCCCGCCAAGGCATTGATGTACGCATGGCCTCGTTTGATGACTACAGCGGGCTCGAGGCATTGATTGACGACAAAACCCGATTGCTGTTTTGCGAATCTATCGGCAATCCGGCGGGCAATATTGTGGACATTGAGCGCTTGGCCGACATTGCCCACCGCCACGGTATTCCCCTGATAGTGGACAACACCGTAGCCACGCCCTTTTTATGCAAGGCCTTTGAGTACGGTGCCGATATTGTGGTGCACTCATTGACCAAATATATTGGCGGCCACGGCACCACCGTGGGCGGTATTATTGTCGATTCCGGCAAGTTTGACTGGGTAGCCAATAAAGCGCGTTTTCCCATGCTCAACGAACCCGACCCCTCCTACCACAATGTCATTTACACCGAGGCCCTGGGTGAAGCCGCTTATATTGGTCGCTGCCGAGTGGTACCGCTGCGCAACACCGGTGCGGCACTGTCGCCCCACAGCGCCTTTTTGATTATGCAGGGTCTCGAGACTTTGGGACTGCGTATGGAGCGCCACTGTGAGAATGCCCTGAAGGTTGCCGAGCACCTAAAGCGTCACCCCAAAATCAATTGGGTCAATTACGCCGCCTTGCCCGATAGCCCCTACCAGAGTCTGTGCCAGAAAATTACCGGCGGCCATGCCTCGGGTATTTTGAGCTTTGGTATTACCGGCGGCAAGACGGCGGGCGCCCAATTTATCGATGCCCTGCAAATGATTTTGCGATTGGTCAATATTGGCGATGCCAAATCCCTCGCCTGCCATCCGGCCACTACCACGCACCGCCAGCTCAATGAAAAAGAACTGGCCAGTGCCGGGGTATCCGAAGATCTGGTACGTATTTCAGTAGGCATCGAGCATATAGACGATATTCTCGCCGATATTGACCAAGCGCTGGACAAGGTTAGCGCCCCATAAAAGGGCAGCTGTCAGTAACAGCCGGGTACGGCAGTCATCAACTACTGCCGCACCCGCGCCCCTACAAAAGGTGACGCGCATCACACAAACTCACCCTGAGTCCAGGCTTTGCAGAAAGTTGAACGCCTCACTGAACGCATTGCCAGCACCAAATCTATAGCATAGGTAATTCTTCAGTGTCATGGAAATACAATGCTCCCTCCAAGCAGACTATCTTGTAGCAGCTTTCGCCCTCTGGTGTTAGCTGCTGTTTTTTTGAGCATAACACCTTTACTTAACGGCTGCGTCAAGGCCGAAGACACCCCAGCACCGATACAGACACGCTCTTCCTCGGCACCAACACAGACAGTAGCGTCATCATCGATAGCAGCAGAAGTTGTGTCTTCATCCAGTTTTGCTACAGTTTCTTCATCGGCATCCACAGCTGAAGCCTCATCCTCGGCAGAGCCAATAGCCTCTTCCTCTTCACTGTCATCGTTCTCGTCTTCCTCGGTATCGGTGCCAGTACAGATAGCGTCTTCGTCGTCCTCTTCGCGACCCTCTTCGTCGTCCTCATCAACACCGTCTTCATCTTCGCTGTCATCCTCAGCGCCGTCATCCTCTTCGTCATCCGAAGCGGCACCACAAGCGCCAGCCATAGAGCCACTCGCGGCTCAACATGTTGAGGTCAACACCACCAAGGTGTTATCTGTCAGCTTTTCTGACAGCGACGGCAGTGTTAGCACAGTAGACTTGCAAGGAATTGGCTTTTACACCTTAATGGATCAAACCGCTGGCAGTGCTACTTTTCATTTGCACCCCACCGATGCCGATTTGGGCGAGCATCTGGTGAGTCTCACCGTCACCGATAATGACGGTCAGAGCACCAGCACTACTTTCACGCTGATGGTATTAACACCCGAAGAAGCTGACTGCGGTTGCGACCATGTAATAAATACCTGGGGGCCATTTAATGCCGCTGACTTTACCTACAGCGCCGGCGATGTGTTTTGTCTTGAAGCGGGCAACCACTATAACTGGATTCGGTTTATCGGCTTTAATGGCACCCAGGCAGAGCCGCTGCGTTTTAAAAACTGCAACGGCAAGGTAGAGATCAACTCCCATCCCTATCCGGGGCTAGAATTTCGCGACTCCATTCACCTGATAATTGATGGCACGGGTTCAGCGGCGCACACCTACGGTATTAAAGTGGCCTCTTCCAATACGGCGGGAATCAGCCTGACCTTTAAAACCTCGGACGTAGAGGTGCACAATGTCGAAGTGACCAACACCGGCTTCGCTATGATTATGGCCAAGACCGACCCCAACTGCGACAACGTCGACGCCTGGCGCGGTAACTTTTTGATGAAGAATATGATTTTTCACGATAACTACCTGCACGACAATATCGATGGCGAGGGATTTTATCTCGGCTACACCGGTAACTATGAACTGGGCAAACAGGTCAACTGCTCCGGCGGCGGTAATATGGTGGTGCATGGCCACCTGCTCAGCAACATCAAGGTTTATGACAATATTATCGAAAACGTGGCTTGGGATGCCATTCAGGTTTCGCTAGCCGAGGGCGGCAGTGAAATCTATAATAATGTTATTACCAACTACGGCACCAACAATGAACCCGTGCAAAACTCAGGCATCGCTATCGGCTCGGGAACACGGGCACGGGTTTTTAATAATACAGTTATAAACGGACCCGGCCACGGCGTTGTCAATCATGGTCTGGGCCCCGTTTATTTCTACAACAACATCATTGTCGATGCGGCGACGCGCGGTATTTATAACGACAGACAGAAAACCCCCAACTCCAACGATGGCTATTATTTTGCCAATAACACCATTATAAATGCAGGCGGACACGGTATTTTTTACAACTGGCAGGAAAACACCCAGGCGCCGTTTGAAGCCTACAACAATATTATTGTTAACCCCGGTCAATATTATCACTACGCGGCACTGGCCAGTCACTGGACGGTGCCAGAAGAGGACGGCTATATCGGTTTTATTACCCCCGAGGCCAAAGCTCACGCCATTAAGGCCAATAATTTATTGACGCTGGATATTGCCGAGGTACTGTTTACTGCTCCGGCCAGCAATAACTATCGTTTACAATCAGGCTCACCGGCTATAGATGCAGGCACCGACAGTGTTGAGGCATTGATGGGTTTTGATGATGATATAACGGGTTTTAATCGCGTTAATGACTTTGATATA
>DATBNH010000354.1:0-2459 GCA_036554405.1 Cellvibrionaceae bacterium
CACCCGCAGGCGATCTTTGGTAATCAGTGCCTGATCGTTAGAGCGTCTTACCTCAAGCCGCAGGGTGTTCATGTTGACGTAAATAATTTCGTGCAGCACCGGCAGCACTATGGCGCCGCCGTCTTTTATAATTTTTTCGCCGCCAAAGCCGGTGCGAACAAACGCGCGCTCTTTATTGGCGCGGGTATATAATCTTGCAAAAATAATACCGATGACCAATAGGACAAAGAAACCTATAGCGGACATCATAATGATGTAGGCGATGTTACTTGTACTTTCCATATGCTTTTCCTTAAGTTCAGTTGTGCAGTGATTACTTTAAACTGTGTGAGGGATTTTTTATGGCGACAAATTGATTGTCAGTTCTTCTAACCAGTAGTAAGGGTATGCCCGCCGTCAGTATTTCGTGCCCCTCTTCGGCGACCACCATAATATAATGATTGGCACCGTGTTGATCCCGTACCCGGGCTTCGGCCGCTTGGGTGCAACTGGCTTGGCCCAGGGTGATAATGGCTTCTCGGCCGATCAGCTCTTCCAGCGAAATCGATGAGCTTTCATCTTTTGGCATTATGGCATGCAGTGCCGAGGCCCCCAGGCGTGTACCGGGAAGCGCTGCAAAAAATGCAACCGGTGCCGCGATAAATGCCGGGAGCAAAAACCCCAGTAAGCTCAGTGCCATCAGGTTCAAGGTGTAGCCGATGCAACCGAAGGCAAATAAGAACACGACCAGCAGCATCAGGATGGGCACCTTGCCCACCTTCAACCAACCCAACAGACGCGATAGCGCATTGTTTGAGCCGGTATCGGCAATTTCAAAATCCGGATTTGTGTCGATATCGGGAATTAGTGAATCGAGCAGGTTGCCAAAACTTAAACCTAATACTGCCCCCACGCCTTCAAAAAAACCCATAATCAACATCAGTGCGATGGCAATAGCAAAGGGTATATTGGCGTCAGCCAGTAAAAACTCGAGCATCTCAGCTCTCCTTTTTCAGCGCCGCCAACCGCTCTGCAACCCGATGCTTGCGGTGCAGCTCCTCCAGTTCTGCCTTGTCGGCAGCCCCGGTATTATCCTTGCCTGCGGGTACACCGGTTACCGAGCTTTTCACTCGCGATACCGCATCGCTGGCCTTTTCTACCCGGCGCTCAAGCGATGAGCCACTGGCGTCGGTAGAACCACCTGATCCAGCAGCGCCGTTTTTATCGGCAGCATTGCGTTCGCGAATAGTGTGCAAATCCTTTTCCATTTCATCGCGTTTGGAACGCAGGCCCGATAAATAACGTGTTAACTCCTGTTCCTCCTCCTGAGTTGAGGCCACCAGTGATTCGATAATCGGAATCCGATCTTCTATGCCCAGCAATTCCTGGGTGCCCGACTCGGCCAAATCTTCACGGCTTTGTTGCAGTGCTGTTTTGATTTGCGCGGTTAACTCTTCGGCGCGATTGTTCAGGCTTGATAGCTCGCGATTGGCATTGTGCCGATTGGCCTGCTTGCGACCAATTTCTGCACGCACCTCGTCAATAGCGCCGTCAATTTCTTCTATGGCTTGCCTCGCTACAATTTCCGGGGCTGCATTTTCGGCGGCATCGAGCATGGTGGTAAAACTGCCACCAACCAGACGGGCCACGCGGCCAAGTAGTGATTCACTCATGGTATGTCTCCTTACGTGTTGTTGTGGTTGTCATCGTCGACCAAGCGACACAGGCGTCGCAGGGGTTTAAGTTTTTGCTCGTTAAAATTGTCGGCGCTATACAGTGCCGTATCTCGCGCCAGATAACTCTGCAGCGCAGTGTCCATCAGCCTGGATACCTGCTCAACCAGCGACTGCTCCAGTCGCTCCAATGCCTTCTTGTCCAGTTGATTATCGTCACTTACGGCGCTCTCGGCCATTAGTGCTGCCAGTAATTCCGGTGTCCACTCAATTACCCGCCGTACAAGCTGGGAGTGAACCTTGTGCTGATTCTCCGCCACCCGGACGGCGTCCTGGATGGGCATTACCAAGCCGTTGGCCAGTATCAAGGCAGAACGATAGTCGTGTCCAGCCTGTTGTTGCAGGCGCCGGTCTTCAATCAGCGCGCGGATTTTATCGCTGATGGTGGTGGCGCCAGTCATTTTCAAAGAAGCCAGAAAGGTCTGGTCCTCTTCGGTGAGCCGTATGGTTGTCGGATGCGTTTTCAAGGCCATTATCTGCTGCTGTTTTGCGTTATGTTGGACCTAGATTAGGCCTGTATTCGTTTGTAGTCAATATGTATTTTGTGGGCGAGGAACGAACAACGAAGAACGGAGAACGGGTATCGGGAAACACTGAGCGAGTCATCGATCATTGACTCGGTGATCGAATGCACTTGACCGGTCTGGCGTAAAGCGCAAACTCGTCAGCCGTCAGCCGTCAGCCGTCAGCCGTCAGCCGTCAGCCGTCAGCCGTCAGCCGTCAGCCGTCAGCCGTTGGAGTGACCCC
>DATBNH010000377.1:0-3148 GCA_036554405.1 Cellvibrionaceae bacterium
TTATTGGCTTTGTGTTAATGCCCTGGTTGGTTATTGACGGCCGACCGGCGATGTTATTCGATTTGCCAGAGCGGCAATTTCATATTTTGTGGATGACTTTTTGGCCGCACGATGCCATGTATCTGGCGTGGCTGTTAATTATTGCCGCCTTTGCTCTGTTCACGGTAACAGTGTTAGTAGGGCGTGTCTGGTGTGGCTTTACCTGTCCACAAACCGTGTGGACGCAGATGTTTATCTGGGCCGAGTTTTTATGCGAGGGCGATCGCAATAAGCGTATAAAGCTGGATGCTGCGCCCTGGGGCCCAAACAAGCTTGCCCGCAAAACCGGCAAGCATAGCTTGTGGCTGATTATTGCGCTGATCACGGCGCTGACATTTGTGGGTTATTTTGTGCCCATCCGCGATTTACTATTGGGGTTGGCCACTATTGATATCCATCCGGCAGCTGCTTTTTGGGTATTTTTCTTTACTGCCGCTACTTATATGAATGCCGGCTTTATGCGCGAGCAGGTGTGTAAATACATGTGCCCTTACGCGCGCTTTCAGTCCGTCATGTACGATAGCGATACGCTAACAGTTTTTTATGATTATTTGCGTGGAGAAAAGCGCGGACCGCGTAAGCCCGGTGAAGACTATAAGGCCCAGGGCCTTGGCGACTGTATTGACTGCTCATGGTGTGTGCAGGTGTGTCCGGTAGATATTGATATACGCGATGGTTTACAGGCGGAATGTATCGACTGCGGCCTGTGCGTCGATGCTTGCAATACTGTCATGGATAAAATGCACTACCCGCGAGGGCTCATCAGCTTTACCACTGAGGATACGATTCAACACGGCAAGACCCACGTGTTCAGGCCGAGGCTGATCGCTTATGCCGTGGTCTTGTTGGTGATGGTATCGCTGTTTGTTGCCAATATTGTGCAGCGTACACCACTCGGTCTTGAAGTACTGCGCGACCGCGGTGTTCGTATGTATCGTATTAGTGGTACTGATGTACACAATGTATACACCTTGAAAATTCGCAATATGGACAATCGAACGCATCGGTATCGTGTCTCCGCTGAGGGCGACTATCCTTTTAGTGTAGAGGGTTATCGTGCCATGCCCGTGGCGCCGGGGGACGTGTTCAGTATACCAGTGCGCGTTAGTTTGCCGCGGGAGGTGTTGGATAGTGTAGAGACAAGTGTCACCTTAGTGCTCACCGCCGAAGACAGTGCCGAGTTAACCACCCGTCACTCCACATCATTTATTGGCCCGCCACTGCGTTAAGAGGAAGGATTATGTCTCAGTCAACACCGTTATTGACTAAGCCCTGGTATCGAGAGCCCTGGTGCTGGTTTGTACTGACGCCATTGATTGCGGTTATGTTTGTTTCGGCCACGCTGGTATCGGTAGCCTATATCCATTCCGATGACCGGGTGGTAGATAATTATTATAAACACGGGCGTATGATTAATCAGCGGCTGGAGCAAGATGTGCGCGCCTTGCAATGGAATTTAGCGGCGACAATGACCCTTGATAGACAGCAGATACAGCTGGAATTAACCACTGATACCGCCATGCCAGAAACCTTATCGTTGTGGTTGGATCATCCTTTTGAAGAAAGCCTTGATCACTACTTGTTATTAACCCGGCAAGCGTCGGGCGACTATCACGGGCAGTTACCCGTCAGCGCTGGCCATTGGTATTTAACTCTGGCGCCAGAGCAGCCGCGCGATCAGCGTTCCGATGCCCCTTGGCGCTTGCGCGCCGATCTTGTGATTAGCGGCGCATATACGCAATTACAACTGTCTCCACCAGAGTCCCGTTGAATTTATGTCTGAACGGGTAAGTGCAGAGCAATCGCCACCGATAACCGCTTGCCACCACTGTGGTGAGCCACTACCTAAAGGCGAACGCTATGCGGTAATGATTGCCGGGCGCGAGCGACTAATGTGTTGTGTGGGGTGCCAGGCAGTGGCATCGGCTATTGTTGATGGCGGGCTTGAGAGTTTTTATCGCTATCGTACCGAAACCAACGCGCGTCCAGCAGACAGCTCACTAATAAAAGATGATAGTTGGGCAGTGTATGATTTGCCCGAGGTGCAATCAGATTTTGTGATTGAGCATAGTGATGGCCTGCGCCAGGCTAATTTATTGCTGGACGGGGTGACCTGTGCTGCCTGTAATTGGCTGGTCGAAACCCACTTTAAAAAGTTTCCCGCTGTTGTTTCGCTTTCCCTGAACATTACCACCCATCGTTTGACGCTGGTATGGGATGCTACTGCACAACCGTTAAGTGAATTGATGCAGGCATTGGCCAGTATTGGCTATCGTCCAATGCCCGCAACTGACGAGCATCAACAGCAGCAGGTAAAAAAAGAAAACCGTATGGCGCTGTTTCGGTTGGGGGTGGCCGGGTTCGGCATGATGCAAGCGACCATGATGACTGTAGGCATGTACACAGGTGCTGCCGATGCCTGGCTCAGTTTATTGCGCTGGCAGAGTTTACTGGCGGCAACGCCGGTGGTGTTTTTCAGTTGTTGGCCATTTTTTAAAGCTGCATGGCAGAGCCTTAAAGCTCGTCATCTGGTAATGGATGTACCTGTGGCACTGGCCATTGCCCTGGCTTATGTTGCCAGTTTTTGGGCAACCGTCTTTCAGGTGGGTGAAGTCTATTTTGAATCTATTTCTATGTTTGCTTTTTTTCTGTTGCTGGGACGCTATATTGAAATGCGTGCACGTCACAGAAACCGCGAGGGTATGGGCAATCTTGCGCAGTTAATGCCGCTGACTGCGCGCAAGTTACAGATTAATAATGTCGAGCTACAAGTTCCACTGGCCTTGCTACAGGTGGGCGATCATGTGTTAATAAAGGCCGGAGAAACCTTCCCCGCTGATGGTGAGGTTATTTCTGGCAGCAGCAGTGCGGTTGACGCCCTATGAACCGGCGAGTCGCGCCCGGTTAACAAGCGGGCTGGCGATCGAGTCATTGGCGGTACGTTAAATGTCGATAGCGCTTTGGTTGTAGCTGTTACTGCCATCGGGAGCGCTACACAATTATCCGCTATTGAGCGGCTAGCCAATCAAGCGGCTGACGAAAAGCCGGTGCAGGTGACGGTGGCCGACGGTATTGCCCGTTTCTTTATTGCCCGATTGTTGGTTGTTTG
>DATBNH010000379.1:0-3314 GCA_036554405.1 Cellvibrionaceae bacterium
ATTCATTTCTTAGCTTCTTGGCGGTGGTTATCGGCTTGATGCTGGGTGCTCCGCCGTTTGCTACGGTTATGGATGTGTCGAAAAATCTTAAAAAAGTCGGTCAACCAGTCACGGCCACTTATACGCTGCTTGATATGACGGTGGGAGATAAGCAGGAGAAATTGGATATATTCATTAAAGCTGGCAGTCACTATGAATCCGATCCTCAGCCGTTGTACCTGGGTTTAACTTATACCAGTGTGCCGCAAATTGTGGTGTGGATGGAAACCCTGGAAGGCGAGTATATCGATACGCTTTATATCACCGGGAAAAGCGCTACCTCGGGTTTTGGTGGCGCCGAAGATGGACCGGTGCGCAGGCCGGAGGCGCTGCCCTATTGGAGTCACAGCCGCGGTATTCAAGAGCAAGACGGATTTTTTGCGCCCCATCTCGCTAATTCCGACCTGGATGGCATCAGTGGTGCCACCCCAAAAAATGATTATCTGATCTCGCTGTCTGCGCCACGCATGGGGCAGTACCGTTTGTTGCTGGAAGTTAACCGCAGTTACAACTTTAATGAGTATTACAGTCCTGATCGCTTTCCTGATGACCCTATCTACAGTGGCGATGGTTCTTCGGGTCAACCATCATTGGTTTATGCAACAACTATAGACCCGGATATGCCAGGTCAGCAATTGTTGTCAATTATTGGCCATGGACATCATTCGGGAGCTGACGGCAAGTTATATACCGACTTGAGTAATATCACCACGGCGAAAGACATCCTCTCCTTTGTTGTTGCCAAGATAGAGTAAATGGTTGGCGAAGAATTTTATGTATCGCCAAATGGCGCTTGATATGCGGTGTTGCCCTTTAAGGGGCTCGCCGCTTTTTTCGTTCCTTGGCTGCAATTGTATTTTATATAGGTTTTTCGCTTCCATATTCCTTCCTCTTTTTCATCACAATTTTCATCCAATTTCTCGTTAAATTAATTGCCAGTTTCGATTTTTCTCACAGGAAAAATGATCAGAACAATAAAATTTAAGGAGAAAGAAAATGAATGGTTTTGTGGGTGTGGTGGTGCTAATGACCTTTATGTTGTTTGTGGGGCCCGCAACTGCCTCTACTACAGTGGGGGAGGGTAACAATTCAGGGGCGAATTTTAAGATGGCAAGTGTCGAGCCTCCCGCGCCGGATTATACCTCTTCACGGATGCTTCAAGCTGACATCCTGGATTTACTGCAAGCGGGTTTTGCTGATCATGAAAAGGGCTCGCTGTATGAGACGCTGGGTAAAGCATTATTGGTTCAATCGCCCTGGAGCATCAACATGTTTGCTGTTGAGTTTCAATGTGCCACAGAGAATGCGCACACTAACTGGATTAATAGCGCCCCGGGCGACCAGGTGTTCGCCGGCAAAGATTTGATTGTAGACCTTGATGCTGAGCCCGCCAGTTTTTCAAGTCTCGACGAAGCGCGCCTGGAAGCTGCCAGCCGTTTACCGCGAGACGCGCGCCATGAGTCGGGCTTCTTACTCTACGAGCGCAATGACGGTAGTATTGGTATTAGCGAGAAGATTTCAGGGGATGCACGCTCGTTGGCCCCTATCCGGCTTGCCAATTTGGCTGGACGAACGGTAACCATAAAAGGTGTCCACGGGGTTGATGGTAATTATCCCATGCTGGAAATAGTGCATACGCACCCACCACACAGTACCCATCTGCACTCCGGTGGTCAGGGCGAGGGCGATGTATATGTGGCCGAGAGCCTGGGTATTAATGTCTCAGTGGTTCATGATAACGCGGTTCATCTCTACCAGCCCAAGGGGAGGGATATCTCCCATCGTTTTCATCAGGTAAGAGGTGAGCTGGTAGCCATGCTCGATAACCACCAGCATTGATCCAATCAAAACCAGAGAGCAAACGCTACTCTGGTTTTCTTGAGCTATTGTCTCCCAACTGACGCAACAGAGTACGGTCGCGGTCGTAGTGGGTGGGCACCAGGGTTAATCTGAAAATGCCAAAGCCGTGGCCACTGGCACCCGAATAGAGCATGCCTGTCAGCGGCAGAGCCAGGGTGCCGAGCAGCAATGCCAGTGGGTGATTTTTGCCAGAATAAGTTCATGGCGTGGGTAGGCGCGAGCCGCCGGTGGCCAGCCCTTTATCAGCCGACAAAGGACAGGCGCAGTTCACGTGCGGGTAAGTTGGTCAATGATTGCAGTCTGGCAGAGTCCCTGTTTTTATACAGGCTTTTATACATTGTCGCGGACAGAAGGTTCCTTTACAGTAGCGCACTTAGAATGTGCCCAAAGGTCAGTTATGACGCTCCATCTCACCCCCCAAGAGCGCTACCAGCAGGATTTGGAGCTTCCGGGCTTTGTCTATGACAGTGCCCAGGCTGAGGCAGTGGCACATTTGCAAGCGCTTTATGAGGTGTTGCTGGCTGTTGATGCCCAGCGGCCTTGGTGGCAGTTTTGGGCCAAAAAAACCGTGCAGCCGGTTAAGGGCTTGTATTTTTGGGGCGGGGTAGGGCGCGGTAAGACTTACCTGATGGATAACTTTTACGAGTCGCTGCCCTTTGAGCGCAAGCTGCGGGTGCACTTTCACCGCTTTATGCGCCGGGTGCACGGCGATCTCAAGCGGTTGGCTGGAACGAAGAACCCCCTGGAGCAGGTAGCCGCCGGTATCGCCACCGAGGCGCGGGTAATCTGTTTTGATGAGTTCTTTGTCAGCGATATTGGCGATGCCATGATTCTGGCGACGCTGCTGGACGGCTTGTTTCGCCGAGGCGTTACGCTGGTGGCGACTTCTAATATTCCTCCCGATGGGCTCTATAAGGATGGCTTACAGCGCGCGCGCTTTCTGCCCGCTATTGCCTTGTTGCAGCAGCACACGCAAGTGGTAAATGTGGATGGCGGGGTGGATTATCGTCTGCGGGCGCTGGCGCAAGCTGAGCTGTATTACACGCCTTTGGATGAGCGGGCCGACGCCGCGCTGGGTGAGGCTTTTGCCCGCTTGTGCCCGCCGGGGGCCGAGGTCAGGCGCAAGGTGGCACTGGAGGTAGAGGGCAGGCCCATTGAGGCTTTGCAGGTGGCTGATGATGTGGTCTGGTTTGACTTTGCCGCCCTTTGCGACGGGCCGCGCTCGCAAAATGACTATATAGAGCTTGCCCGTGAGTTCCATGCGGTGCTGATATCAGCGGTACCAGTTTTTACTGCCGACCGGGATGATCAGGCGCGGCGCTTTATCAATTTGGTGGATGAATTCTACGATCGTCAGGTCAAGCTGGTGCTGTCAGCTGCCGCGCCGTTGCAGCAGCTTTACGGTGGGGGGCGGC
>DATBNH010000381.1:0-6956 GCA_036554405.1 Cellvibrionaceae bacterium
GTTGAATTTCGAGCTTGAGATCAGATAAGCAGGTATGCCTGCCAGCTTTAGGGATCGGATGTTGGTAGGTGCAGGCAAATACGGGCAGTCGCAGGTAAAAGTAGCTGGTCGGCGCAGGGGATCAACGCCAATGGCAAAAGAATCCTCCAGATACTCCCGCTTAGTTGCAACATCGCAAATGCAACACTCAAAATCTAGACGGCTCTGGCTGCACACGCAGCATTTTGCACAGCATTTCTCGCAAAACCTCAAATGCAAACCATCAATGTCTTGATGGCTAGTTCACTGCACCAGGCCACACAAACCCCTGGGTCATGTTTCCTTTCCCTTAAGTCCTTATGACCTGTAAGGAAAACGTCGTAACTGGCTTGCTTTTGGCAAAAAAAACAACAAATACTTAGCTTTTCGTAACCAAGCGTAAGGAAAGCCGGTTCTCCCCTGCCTACACTCGCGTCGGATATATATTGGACTAAAAATTAGTCGTATGAGGTTCTGCGTGTTTGGTTTGTTGAGGAACGGGGTGAACAGTGTGATGTGCCTTTGTGCAAATGTCGTTTGCATTAGGTCTCGTACATTGCCGCGTCTGGTAAGCCGGCCTGCGCCGACTCTGTCACGTAGCCTCAGTGCCCATGCTCGTACACTGCTGGGCCCAAACAACGCAACAAATTCGTTGATCCAGACTAGTCAGAGTGCCACCCGTTGTGGGGGGTGTTGCACATGAACCACGTCTACCGCGTCGTCTTCAATCGCGTTCTAGGTTGTTGGCAGGCTGTCGCTGAAATCGCCAAGGGCTCTTCTAGGTCAAGTAAGGGCTCCCAGCGCAAACGCTCAGCTACGCACAGGAAAGCGAGGCTGGCCCCTAATCGGTTAATCGGTGCCATTGTGTTGGGCTTTGCTGCTCAAACGGCTTCCCTGCACGTTCGCGCCCAGACAGCACCTGCTCCCGATCAACTCCCTCAAGGCGGCAATGTTGCGGCCGGGCAGGCGAACATCAACAGCTCTGGCAATGTGATGAACATTGACCAAGCCACCCAGAAAGCCATTATCAACTGGCAAGAGTTCAATGTCGGTGCTGACGCCCGAGTCAACTTCAATCAGCCCGGGGCTGACTCAGCCACGTTAAACCGCGTTTTAGATGCCAACCCCAGCCAGATTTTCGGTCAGATCGTGGCCCCGGGCCAAGTGATTCTGATTAACCCCAATGGTGCTTACTTTGCACCGAGTGCTAGTGTCGATGTTGGTGGGCTTATAGCCACGACCCATGAACTGGCCGACAAAGACTTCTTAGACGGCAATTACCAGTTCAAGCGCAATGGCGCGAGTGGAAAAATCATTAACGATGGTGAACTCAAAGCAAAGCTTGATGGTTACATTGCACTGATGGCACCTGAGGTCCGTAACCAGGGTGTGATCGTGGCTGAACGCGGCACGGTGGTTTTAGCGGCTGGTGAACATATTCAACTGGACTTCGGAACTGGCAATAAGCTGCAGGGCATTACGGTCACGGAACAAGACCTTGACGCACAAATAGAAAACAAGCACGCCATCTTTGCTGAAGGTGGCTTGGTCATTCTGTCAGCCAGAGCTACCGCAGAACTTAGAGCATCGGTCATTAAGAACAGCGGTGAAATCGTTGCCAGTGCGGGTGCCAATACAGTCACCGAGAAAGGTGGTCGGATCATCCTGGAAGGCAATACCGTTCAAGTCACTGAAGGATCGGAGCTGATTGCCACGGGCCCCAAGGGCGGTGGTGAGGTGCTCATTGGTGGTGACTGGCAGGGTGGCACCAATGAAGAGCGTCGTGTATTTGACGACCCAGATGCCGTTCATGAAGCCAAAACCGTTACGGTTGAAACTAACACCAAGATCGATGCCAGCGCGACTGACAACGGCGATGGCGGCACGGTCGTTGTCTGGAGTGACATCACCGACCCGGAATCCGTGACCACGGTTCAAGGCGAGATCCTAGCCAAAGGTGGTGAGAACGGTGGCGATGGCGGACAGATTGAGACATCGGGGGCTAAGTTAGAAATTATTGGGAGCCGTGTTAGTGCTTCATCGGCTCACGGCGAAAGTGGTGACTGGCTTCTAGATCCCTATGATTGGATTATCGGACCTGAAAATGCTGGGATTATTGAGACCGCCCTAGATGGCGGCAGTAATGTAACTATTACGACAGAATATGCAACGCTTCCAAATCCGTCTACAGGCTCATCAACAGTCGACATTCTTCAAAATCAGGACACCACGAGTGACACATCCACAGGGCAGGCAGGCAACATAACAGTTAGCTCAACAATCACTGCCACCGGCAGCGGTAACCTGACACTGTTAGCCGATGGCGGCATTTTCATTGATGAAGATATCTCGATTGGTGGTGCTTTTACCGCTGATGCGAAGAAGCAAGTCGTCCTGGCTGCCAGTAAGTCAATTACTACAACGGGATCTAATAACAATATTCTGTTAAAGGCAGAGGGTGCCGGTAGTTCTGGAAACGGTTATGGCTACATTTCTTTACTAAATGGGGCGGACATCACCAGTAATGGCGGCGACGTCATTTTGTGGTCTAACGAAGCCAACCGCACGAGCGGTACCTCTAATAACGAAATCTACTTCGCTGGAAATAACACGATCGAGAGCTCGGGCGGCAAAATCGTCCTTGCTGGTGGTTTGGATGATGGCAGCAATGGCGGCGTAGCTGCTGATGGTATTCCTGATGGATATGCTTATCGTGGCGGGCAAAGTTCGGCGTCAGTGCGCTTAAATAGCGGTGTTGAATTGCTGTCCGGCGGTGGCGACATCATCATCCGTGGTCAACAAAATGGTAGTGACTATGCCGTAGCCTTTCGCTCAAATCTGGTCATTAATAGCGGCACCGGCACCATCACCATTGATGGCCAAAATAGCGGTAACCACGCTATTGATTTGGCCGATGGCCGATTTGCCATCACGTCAGCTAGCACCGCGCAGACGGCTGTCACGATCTCGGGAACCACAGACTCGGCACACGCCGGAATCGTATCTAGTTTTAATGCCGGATCCGACGATGCCTTGATCCAGACAACTGGCGCATCGGGCGGCGGCATCGTGATTGAGGGTATTAATGACGGCAGCGAGGTGGCCGGATTGTGGCTAGGCGAGAATGATGCCAACAGTACATTGCAGATCCTGAGCAATACCGGAGATATCTCCCTTGTCTCCAATGGCATTATTACGCTTACTAACCACAATATTTATCTAGGGAATCGTAGGGATTCAACTGCCATTCAGGGCATCACGCCTGTCGCAGTGTCCGCTAGCGGCGACGTGACACTGACCACGCTTGGTATTTACGGAGCAGGCTTCAATGCAACGGATGGCATCAACCGTGGGAAGATTACTGTCGACACCACTGGAGCCTTTACGTTTGAGCCCTACGCAACTGCGTTCGGTGGGAAGTTTTTGGCGGGTAACTTGTCGCAAAATGGTGGGCAATTAGACTTCGGTGGCAGTTACGACTCGAATACCAATACTTTCACTGGTTCGGCGGCTGATTCTGGATGGCTTATCATAGAAAATGCCGAGCAGTTAGGGGGCCTTACCATTGGTAAGGCTGGGATGACGCAGTCCGTTGCGCTGTATGACCTTCAGAGTATTGATGGTTCAATATCCATAATTGGTGGTCAAATCACCCTCAATCAAGATCTCGTATCCACAGCCAGCGGTGCAGACATTTTGCTCAAGGGTTCGGGCAACATTACCCTTGCTGCTTCAAAAGCTATTCAGGCAAACAACGGTGACGTCATATTTTGGGCCGATAGTGACGCAAATGGCGGTTTCATCACGATCAATGCAGGTGCTTCAATTAGCACGCAAGGTGGTGATTTGGTTCTTGCTGGCGGCTCGGATGGTGGTTCAAATGGTGGCGTAGCTAGTGACGGTATTCCAGATGGTTTTGCATGGCGTAAAACAGCTGATAGTGACTTCGGCGGACTTTCGCTTGGCGAAGGCGGTATAGCTAGTCCAGCATTGATTAGCTTACTTTCCGACGGGGGAAACATTATCCTAAGGGGAAAGACCAGTGACGCTTCAGATCATCCAGGCTTGTTAACTCAAGAGGCCTTGGTTATAGATGCCGGATCTGGCACGATTGATATAAATGGTACTTCATCGACAGGGCACGGAGTCGAGCTAGGATTTGGTTCAACTAATCTCGAAATTGCCATACGTTCTGCCAGCAATCTTGCCACAGCCATTTCAATACAAGGCTCTACTACTGCCGCTGGTAAGGGTGGTTTTTTTAATTTGTCAGCGGGAAGTTCGCTTATCCAGTCAGAAGGCACAGGCGCTATATCGATTTCAGGAACCTCAACTCAACATGAAGGTATGGTTCTAGATAATCTGCAAATATTATCTGCTAGCGGAAAAATTAGTCTTACAGGTACTGGACCGAACGGCGGTCAACTTCTTCGAAATACCGATATAGGTTTGCGTTCTTCAGCAACGGCTATTCAGGGGATTACGCCTTTAGCAGCGTCTTCAGCGGATATTGATCTCATAGCAAACACACTAAGTTTTAGTAACTCAGCAAATACCATTGCTTCCACAGGCGTGTTAAGGATACTACCCAGTGGAGATGCCTTCAGTTCCGCATTGACGCTGGGAACTGATTTCGATCCAAGCGCTAACTTAACTGGTTTGGTGATCGGTAAGAATCATGCCACAGCGGCCAATGTAACCTTGGATAAAGCCATCACTATCGCTGGGCCCATGACGGTCTACGGTGGCGATATCACCATCAATCAAAACCTGACCTCTACCGCAGCCGGCGCAGACATCCTGCTCAAATCCTCAGGCTATATTGCGATGGCCAGTGGCTCTGGCAATAGCGCATACCGCACCTTGCAAACCAACAATGGCAACATTGTGCTCTGGGCTAATGCTGCAGATGGCACGTCCGGCGGCATTCAAATTGGCGATTGGGTGACGCTGAACTCAGCCAATGGGGCAACCACGCAGTCTACTGGCGGCGGTAAGGTGTGGCTGGCAGGTGGTTCTAGTGTTAATGCCCAAGGCTTACCCACTGGCGCTGCGAATGGGGGTACCGCTCGATCAGGCATCAGCTTCGGGAGCTATACATCGGCGGCTACCACGACCAGTATTTATTCGGGTGGTGGTGATATTTATTTGAATGGCGAATCAAATGGTACGTACCCTGGATGGGGTGTTGCTTGGAATCGGACAGGTATTGCCAACGCGGGAGATGGCACGCTCACGATTAAAGGCGAAGCCAAAAACGCAAACGGTTACCACGGTATTGAGTTGGGCGCCTTTAGTGGTTCAATCAATATCACCGCCGGCGGCGGTGATGCAAACAACCCTGCTATTTTGATTGACGGGACCACGAGTCGTAGCAATTTCAGCGGCTTGCAAACCATCAGTGGATCGGGTGCTAGGTCAATAATGCAAGCCACAGGCACGGGTGGCATTACTATTCTGACTAAAGGGGTGACTGGCAATTCCTACAATTCAACCGTGGACCTACTCGCTGCTAGCGGCGATATTCTGATTAGTGCCGAAGGTGGTACAGGTCTCAATTTCGTTGGGACGATTGGACAAAAAACCGGCACGGACGTGACGAGCAGTTCCAGTAATGTGACATTGCGTGCCAATGCCATCACCGTTCCTACTGGTACTGAAGTACAAACCACCGGCACTTTGGTTGTCGAGCCGTTTGGCACAAGCTTTACTAGTGCGTTGACCTGGCCGTTATCCAACCTGACACTGGGCTCAGGCATCACAGGCCTAACTTTAGGCAAAGAAGGCAACACCGCCAATATCACCATCAATAGTGCGCAGACGATTGCTGGCTTGATTTCGGTTTACGGTGGCAATATAACCGTCGATAACAGTCTAACCTCGACCGCCGTCGACGCAGACATCCTGCTCAAGGCTTCAGCCGGTATCGTCAACAACGGCTTTGCCATCATCAGTAACGCCGGCGACATCACCCTTTGGTCCAACAGCACCAGCACCACCGGCGCGCCGACCACAGGCGGGGTTTACCTTAAAGACAACAGCACGCTCGACAGCCGCACTAATACGGACCGCATGGCAACCGACATCAGCACAGCCACGGGGGGCGGTACGATTACGCTAGGTGGCGGCAGCGCCAGTACCACCCTAGCCTCGGGCACGGTCGTGCCGACTGGCTACGCACAGAACATCAGCGGCACATCCAACGGTATTGGCTTGGGCACAGACACTAGGCAAGGTCACAACTCGAACATCAAACTCTATTCCGGGGGCGGTGATATCAGCGTGCGCGGCCAGAACACGGTAGCGGGTGGGTCGAACTATAAATTTGGGGTGCAGACCTATGGTGGTGTGACGATTGATGCCGGCACCGATGGCAACCTGACCATTGATGGTTTGTCCACTGGTAACGTCAACCCCAATGGCGTGGAACTAGGTAGCTGGGCAGCAGGCTCTACAGCGGGTCTGTACAAAACCAGTGGCACGGGCTCGATCAGTATCACCGGCACGGCTTCAGTCGGCAGTGGCGATATGATCGGATTTGCCAGTGCATCGTTCAATACTATTGAGGCCACGGGCACCGGTACCATCACGCTAAATGGAAGCAGTAGCGTGGGCAACAGCAGCAACCCTGACCTGCGTTTGAACGGCGCCATTCTAGCGGCTAGCGGCGACATTACAGTTAACGCCAACACGACGGGAGGCTATTTACTCAATGGCGCTACCTTTGGCCGCAAGGCGGGGGGCAACGTTCTCAGCTCCAGCAGCAACGTGACACTGAACGCGGACAGCTTTACTTTCGCTTCGGGAAGTAGCATTGCCACCACCGGCACAGTAACGATTCAGCCCAACGCCACAAGTACGAGTTTCAGCAGCACTCTGGATTTGACAAGCAACCTAGCGCTATCCAGTGATGTCAGTGGTTTGACCGTTGGTAAAGA
>DATBNH010000272.1:0-4230 GCA_036554405.1 Cellvibrionaceae bacterium
ATCGTTTGATTCCCATGGTTGATCGCGGGCAGGGTGGTGAGCTACTGGGCCGGATAAAGGGTGTGCGTAAAAAGCTCTCGCAAGAGATGGGGTTTCTAGTGCCTACCGTGCACATTCGCGACAACCTGGAGCTGATGCCTAACACCTATCGCATAAGCTTGATGGGGGTCACCGCAGCCGAGGCTGAAATTTTCCCCGATCGCGACCTGGCCATCAATCCCGGTCAGGTGTTTGGGGAGCTGGAGGGCACTCGCACCAAAGATCCGGCTTTCGGCCTCGATGCCATCTGGATAGACAGCGGCCAAAAAGAGCAGGCACAGACACTAGGCTATACCGTGGTCGATGCCAGCACAGTGATTGCCACTCACCTCAATCAACTTTTACAGCAACATATCCATGAGTTACTGGGCCATGAAGATGTGCAAAAGCTGCTGGATATGCTGTCACGCAACTCGCCCAAGCTCGCCGAAGAATTGGTGCCTAATACCCTGAGCATTAATGTGCTGCTCAAGGTGTTGCAAAACCTTCTGCGAGAAAAAGTGGCTATCCGAGATATACGTACAATCGCCGAAGCCTTGGCGGGCAGTTCTCAAAAGAGTCAAGATCCCGCCGCTTTAACCGCCATGGCGCGAGTGGCGTTGTCTCGTCAAATCACCCAGAGCATAGTGGGTACCGCAGCTAACATCCCGGTTATCACCCTGCAGCCAGAGCTGGAACAGTTATTGCTGGGCACTATGAGCCAGGCACAAAAAGCCGGCGCAGAGGACAGTGCGTTTATTGAGCCGGGGCTAGCTGAAAAACTGCAAAAATCTCTGGCCCGCGCCGCCGGCCAGCAAGAGATGGCAGGGAAGCCGGTGGTATTGTTAGTGGCGGCTCCCATTCGGCCAATGCTGGCAAGGTTTATCCGGCACAACGTATCGGATATGCATGTTCTTGGTTATAACGAGATACCTGACAACAAACAGATAACGATCGATGCCGCCGTGAGTGCTGACAAATAGCCATCGGCCAGGAGACTGACATGCAAGTAAAACGTTTTGTGGCAGCGGATATGCGCCGAGCGCTGGAGCTGGTGCGCAATGAACTGGGCGCTGACGCCATTATTTTGTCCAGTCGACGGGTCAAGCAGGGCGTCGAACTGTTAACCACTGTGGCGAGCGCTGAAGATTCTGAGTTGTTTATGTCGGAGCAGACACAGGAATCACCGGCTATCACACCCAGTCGTGCGCTGTTTGCCGAAAGTATCAGCCATAAGTCGGGGCAAAGCGCCCAGGATATCGCCGACAAGATCGCTATGGCGGCCAGAAGGCGCGATGCCGCGCGCGTGGTTGAAGCCTCTGCAGATGAATACCTTAAAGCCGATCAGGTGGTCAATGCCGGCATCCCTCAATCGGCCCGAGCCACCCAAGCTACTCGCTCGCAAACGGCGGCCGAGCGCTATGGTATTGTGGATGCCCCCATGACGCGGAACACTCATACAGCGACAGATATCAGTGACCTGCAAGAAGAATTGGGGCAAATGCGTCTGTTGTTGGAAGAACAATTAAGTCGACTCGGAGCGGCACCTCCCCGTGGTACCGAGCGCATCGGCTGCAGTGTGCAGCGTCGTCTAGAGCGGATAGGGCTGCCCAGTGCTATGGCTAGGAAACTGGTGCCCCAAGGGAAGCCCTTGTCTAAAGCCTGGCCGGTGGCCATGGCGGCGCTGGCTCATCAAATTCCGGTCTATGCGAATGACCTTACCGACAAGGGCGGTATTTTTGCCCTGGTAGGCCCCACTGGTGCGGGCAAAACAACCACCATCGCCAAGCTGGCGGCGCGGTTTGTGCTGAAACACGGGGCCGATAAGGTGGCTTTAATTACCGCCGACAGCAGCCGTATTGCCGGTGGGGATGCACTAAAATCCATAGGCGCTATCCTGAAAGTACCCGTGCGCGTAGTGGATGCTAATAATCCTCTGGATCATGTGTTGCGCAGTTTGCGGCGTTGCCAGCTGGTGCTGATCGATACTGCCGGTTTGCGTCACGGTGATCCGGCCCTGAAATTACAAATGCAGCAATTAGCGCGTATTCGTAAAATTCAAAGCCTGTTGGTGTTAAGTGCCAATAGTCAGGCGCAGATGCTACAGGCTTCAATTCACGCTTACCGTGAGGCCAACTTGAAAGGTTGCATCCTTACCAAACTGGATGATACTCAAAGCATGGGCGAAGCTTTGGCGGCCGCAATTATGTCGCAGCTGCCAATAGCCTATACTACTGATGGTCAGGATGTTCCCGAGAATATCGCCGTGCCACGGGCGCATCAGTTGGTTACCCAGGCGCTGCATTTGATTCAGCGACAGGGCGAAAGTCACCAGGCGCTTTGATTAAGGTCACCCTATAATAGCGGGTACTGTATAAGACTGGGGCGTCAGCCCTGTCGTAAGAGGAGTAAGTGGTAAATGAGTCAAAGTCGCCCCGTACAGGTTATTGCCGTTTCCGGAGGAAAAGGTGGTGTTGGCAAGAGCAATTTGTCGGTTAACCTGAGTATCGCTCTGGCACAGCTACGCCGTCGGGTAGTACTGCTCGATGCCGACCTGGGGCTGGCCAACGTCGATGTGTTGCTGGGCCTTACCCCCAAATTTACTCTGGCCGATGTACTGGCCGGGCGTCAGAGCCTGCAAGACGTACTGATTACCGGCCCGGCGGGTATAAAAATTGTTCCCGCTGCCTCAGGTATCCAGAAAATGGCAGCGCTGGGGCCGGCCGAGCACGCGGGTATCATTAGCGCCTTCAGTGATCTTAGCGATCAAGTCGATGTGCTGGTGGTAGATACTGCTGCGGGTATCTCTGATACTGTGGTCAGCTTCGTGCGCGCCGCCAATGAAGTTATTGTTGTGGTTTGCGATGAGCCCTCATCTATAACCGACGCCTACGCCCTGATTAAGTTATTAAGCAAGGAGTACGGTATGCAGCGTTTTCGCGTGGTTGCTAATATGACCCGCAGCGCCAACGAAGGGCAATTGATGTTTAATAAATTGAGCGGGGTGTGCGACCGCTTCCTCGATGTGGCTTTGCAATATGCCGGGCAGATTCCCTTTGATGAAAATGTACGTCGAGCAGTGCAGAAACAAAAAGCGATGATCGAATTTGCACCGGATAGCAAGGCTTCCCGGGCAATCAGAAAGTTGGCAGAAGAGGTCGATAGCTGGCCGCTGCCATCGGCTCCCACCGGCAAATTGGAATTTTTTGTCGAGCGCTTGCTGCAGGCGGCCAATGCGGGTTACTGAAGATGAATGTGGCAAATAGGTTGGCTATGTACACTGAAACACGGCAGCATGTAAGTACTATCTGCGTTGAAGACCACGCACCGCTGGTTAAGCGTATCGCCCATCATATGATGGTCAGAATGCCGGCTAGCGTGCAAGTGGATGACTTGATTCAAGCGGGGATGATCGGTCTTTTAGAGGCTGCCGAGCGTTACGATGCCACTAAGGGTGCGAGTTTTGAAACCTATGCCGGCATCCGTATTCGCGGTGCAATTGTCGACGAGATGCGACGCGGCGATTGGGCACCGCGATCAGTACATCGCAACTCCAGGCGTATTGTCGAGGCCATCGCTCAGGTAGAAGCGCGCGAGGGCCGCGATGCCGAAGATGCCGAAATTGCCCACGAACTCGGGGTGAATATTGGCGAGTACCACAGTATGCTTAAAGATGGCAACTCCAGCCGCCTGTTTAGTTTCGATGAGGCATTTACCGATGATAACCACCCCGCCGATGCCTCTGGTAATAGCGAATTCGCCAACCCGCAAGATACCGTTACACGAGCGTCATTAAAGCAATCGCTGAGTGAGGCGATAACCCACTTACCCGAACGGGAGCAACTGGTGTTAGCGCTTTATTACGATGAAGAGCTGAATCTTAAGGAAATCGGTCAAATTTTAGGCGTTAGCGAGTCCAGAGTGAATCTGACTCACTCTGGACTCGCAGGCCGCACAGCGGTTGCGCGCCAGATTGACCGACTGGCATGTAAACAATTGACCAACTGAGTATTTCCCAGTACTTTCTGCGTTAGTGGGATATTCAGGCGCCAGGTTTTATGACATTACCGGCGAGCTTGGCTAGACTTAGAGTGAATAATTTCTCCCGTGATGGGTAGACGGAGGCTGCATTGGATAAAAACATGAAGATTCTCATTGTCGACGACTTTTCGACAATGCGACGGATCATCAAAAACCTGCTACGAGACCTGG
>DATBNH010000414.1:0-1759 GCA_036554405.1 Cellvibrionaceae bacterium
GCAACTACATTCGCATGATGAGCCATACTGCGGCAGTCAATGTGGGCATTTTCTTTGCCATTCGTGGCCGCGTATATCCCACCAGCTCCGCCTGCACCTCGGGCAGCCAGGGAATCGGTTATGCCTTTGAAGCTATTCAATCCGGCAAGCAAACAGTCATGCTGGCCGGTGGCGCTGAAGAGCTGTGTCCCTCTGAGGTGGCGGTATTTGATACCTTCCGCTCCGCCAGCCGTAAAAACGATACCCCTGAGCTGACTCCCAGCCCCTTTGATGTCAGCCGCGATGGCCTGGTAATAGGCGAGGGCGCCGCCACTTTGGTGCTGGAAGAGCTGGAACACGCCCGTGCCCGCGGCGCGACTATTTACGCCGAAGTGGTGGGCTTTGGCACCAATGCCGACGGCAACCACGCTACCTTACCCGATGCCGACAGCATGCAAGTCGCCATGCAACTGGCGCTGGATGACGCCGGAATCAAATCCGCCGATATCGCCTATATCAACGCTCACGGCACCGCCACCGGCTTTGGTGATATCGCCGAAAGTCAGGCCACAGCGGCGGTGTTTGGCGATTCTGTGCCCATCAGTACCCAAAAAGGTCATATAGGCCACACCCTGGGTGCCAGTGGTGCTATCGAATCATTGGTCAGCATTCACTGCTTGCGCGAGGGCTGGGCACCGCCGACTTTGCATCTAAACCAGCCAGACCCCGAATGCAGCCCGCTGGATTACATTATGGCTGAAACACGGGCTATCAGCGGCGACTATGTGGCCTGCCATAACTTTGCTTTTGGCGGTATTAACACCGCGCTGATTTTTAGGCGGATTTGAACGTCGGATGACGGATGTCTGAGGTCGGACGCAGAACGCAGAACGCGAAAGAAACGCTCCCTCCCCCGCTTGCGGGGGCAGGGTCGGGGTGGGGGTTATTGGTGTGGCACAATACTCGATCACCGATTCACCGATTCACCGATTCACCGATTCACCGATGATTCAAAGAATCGTTGATCGCTGATCAATCAACTCCGCACACCCCTGAGCTTGTTGGGAGATACAGTGCCAATGATAATGGATACGAAATGATCGAATCCTGGCTGTTCTACGCCCTCGCGGTGCCTATGGTGCTGCTGGTGGGGTTATCCAAAGGCGGTTTTGGCGGTGGGCTGGGTAGCCTTGCGGTGCCGGTGTTGTCACTGGCGGTTGACCCCCGTATAGCCGCCGCTGTGCTTTTACCTATTTTGTGCAGTATGGATCTGGTGAGTCTGTGGAGCTTTCGCGGCCAGTGGCACAGGCGCAATCTGAAGATCATGTTCCCAGGCGCTCTGGTAGGCTTGGCCATTGGCGCGGCCACCTTTACCCTGATGAACGCCGATATGATTCGGCTGATGGTGGGGCTCATGGCGCTCTACTTTGTGGGCCACTATTTTTGGGGTAAACACTTGCTACAACGAGTGGCGCCGCAGACTCCCAGCGTAGTACGCGGCGGCTTTTGGAGCACTTTGGCCGGGTTTGTCAGTTATATTGCCCACGCTGGCGGCCCGCCTATTTCTATCTATTTATTGCCCCAACACCTGCCTAAAACCCTGTTTGTGGGTACCACGGTGCTGTTTTTCAGCGTCATCAACTTTATCAAGCTGGTGCCCTATGTGGCGCTGGGCCAGCTGGATACCAGCGCCTTTGTTACCTCGCTGGTGCTACTGCCACTGGCACCCATCGGCGTGCGCCTCGGTGTGTTTTTGCATCACCGGGTCAGCGAACGCTGG
>DATBNH010000451.1:0-1754 GCA_036554405.1 Cellvibrionaceae bacterium
TATATAGGGCGCTATGCCCTGCTCATCGGCAAGCCGCTTGCGCAGGGCGCGCAGATTTTCCCAGAGAGCTTTATCGGTACCGACTAATGTACCGGCTATATTGTTACGCGCTTTTTTGCCGCTGGTCTCGGTTTTATTATCGCGGCGCAGTTCAATAGTGTTTTCACCCTTAAGCAGCGGCCGGCACTTTTCGGTGAGTGCCAAGCCGCCAAAACCGGCTACGTCTACCTGCATAAAACCGCGCGCCACCAGTTGCCTGAATACCGAGCGCCACTGATTGACATCCAGCTCGGTGCCAATACCAAACGTGCTTAACTGATGGTGACCAAATTGGGTGACTTTTTCGGTGGTTTTGCCCAGCAATACATCCAGTAAATGATTCACGCCAAACCGTTGTCCGGTACGGTAACAACAGCTGAGCGCTTTTTGGGCAACCACCTTGCCGTCGAAAGTTTGTACCGGATTAAGACAGGCGTCGCAGTTGTTGCAGGGCGGGTGATCTTGCTCACCGAAATAGGCCAGCAGGGTTTGTCGGCGGCAGCTGGTAATTTCGCACAAGCCGAGCATGGCATCCAGCTTGTGATGTTCGGCGCGCTTGTGTTCTTCACTGCCTTGAGATTGGCTTAACATTTGTTTGAGTTTGATGACATCCTGCACACCGTACACCATCCACGCGGTAGCGGGCTCGCCATCGCGGCCGGCGCGGCCGGTCTCCTGATAGTAAGATTCAACACTCTTGGGTAAATCCAGATGCGCGACAAAACGCACATCGGGTTTATCGATGCCCATACCAAAGGCAATGGTGGCCACCACAATAACCCCGTCTTCGCGCAAAAAACGGTGCTGGTGTTGCTGACGTATTTGCGCGGATAAACCAGCGTGGTAGGGCAGTGCAGTAAAGCCCTGCTGGCACAGCCAGGTAGCGGTCTCCTCCACCTTGCGCCGCGACAGGCAATAGACAATGCCGGCGTCACTCGGGTGTTCGTTATGTAAAAAACGCAATAATTGCTGGCGGGCATTTTGTTTTTGTTCAATGCGGTATTGAATATTGGGCCGATCAAAACCACTGATAAACTGTGCCGCTTCGTGCAGTTGCAAACGGGTAATGATTTCATTGCGGGTACGATCATCGGCAGTGGCAGTGAGGGCCACCCGGGGCACAGTCGGGAACTGCTCATGCAGCAAGCTCAGTTGTAGATAATCTGCGCGAAAGTCGTGTCCCCACTGGGATACGCAGTGAGCTTCGTCGATGGCAAACAGGGCAATTTTAAGTTGTTGCAACAGTTGCAGGGTGCGTGCCTGGGTCAACCGCTCGGGCGCTATGTATAACAGCTTGATGTCGCCATTAAGCAAGCCTTGCTCAATCTGGCGCACTTGATCCATATCAAGGCTGGAATTGAGGTAGGCGGCGCTGATGCCTAGCTGAGCTAATGCATCCACCTGGTCTTGCATGAGCGCAATCAGCGGTGATACCACCACGCCCACACCTTCACGCACCAGCGCCGGAATTTGATAGCACAAGGATTTGCCGCCACCGGTGGGCATTAATACCAGGGCATCATTGCCGGCAATAACGGTGGCGATAATGTCGGCCTGGGGACCGCGAAATTGATCGTAGCCGAATGTCTGTTGTAATACGTCGAGTGCAGTCAGTGTCATAGCCGCTAGTTTACCAGCCGCGTGCCAACCAGTGGGCGTTTACCTGTGCCAAAGTTGTTTTATTGTCCCTGCCAAGGCCAGAGTAAACGCGATAA
>DATBNH010000461.1:0-4362 GCA_036554405.1 Cellvibrionaceae bacterium
TATATAGGAAAGGGGGCCTTGTAGGCATAACTGCATCCCCTTTATTAGAACAGCAAGTGGTTAGCACCTGCTCAACACCTATTATACGGATCAAGGTTACACCAATGTTACTAATAGTAACTTCTTGACTGACTTCGAAAAAGCAATATAAATCCTTTAAATACAGGTGGTTAACTAGAAAAATAGCATAGGCCTCACCTCTAAATAATAACCAAAGGTAACACTACTGGCCTCCAACACAGGCCGACTACCCCAACAACACAAATGAGTTTGTCTGCCCTCCAGCGAATAGGGCGCCCATCATCCGCAGTGCTTGACGCTCTGGGAGCAAGGGGTTATTTTCCGTGATACTCGGCCACGGCTTAACCCTCTGGAATAATTGACCCGAGAGAGGTCCGCCCCCAATAAGGAATTCGCATGGCTAGAAGCTCAAAACTCACACCACTAAAATTACTGAATATTTTTTGCAGCTTTACCCTGCTGATTGCTGTTATTTATCTATTTTTCGCAGGGTTCAATTGGCTGGCAGCAGGCGCAATAACGGCTGCCTTAGTGGGCACTGCAGCTCCAGTGGTCATCGGCAGTGATGGTATTGTGGAGATATTGTTTGGTATTGCCGAGGCAATATTTGAAGGAATAGCGGTAGTGGTAGAGGGAATCTTTTCTGTAGTATCCAGCTTGTTTAGCAGCTGAACACTCCCTAACGCGCTGACTTTTTGGGTGCTGTTATGTCAAAACTCTAACACACCCTACAGATAAGGAAAAATAATGAATCTGTCTGTCCATATTAATTTCAACGGTAACTGCCAAGAGGCTTTTGAATACTATGCTCAGCACTTAAACGGTGAGATAGGGACCCTTTTAACATTTAGAAACTCACCCGCCTCTGCCAACGTACCAGAGCACTGGCAAGATAAAATTGTGCACGCCAATATTAAAATTGCCGGCATTGAGCTGGCCGGGGGCGACAATCTCCCCGAGCAATACAATCAACCTAAAGGCTTCTGTATTTTATTAGGACTGGAAACCGAGGCAGAGGTGTTGTTCATCTTTGATAAATTAAGTCCCGGTGGAGATATTATATTGTCGCCACAAAAAACCTTTTGGTCTTCTTGTTACGCAATAATGGTCGACCGTTTTGGTGTTCCGTGGAAGTTAAACTGCGGGGACTGATATTATACTACCTCTATTCTTACCGGCACCGATTTAAAAGCCGGTGTTTTGCTCTGCGGGTCATGCTCTGTGCCTATCAACACATTGGCCTCGGGGTAGTAGGCGAGCACACTACCAGTCGGCAAGCCGAAGGGAATAACTTCAAGATTTTTCATGACGCCATGAGCCGAATGAAGATTTATATTATCGGCTTTTTGCAAACCCAGCTTGCGCATATCGGTCTCTGCCATCAGCAGACACCAACGGTTATCGGTACCGCGATAACTGTCTGACTCTTCGTAAATGATCGAATTAAATTGTCCCTCACTGCGAATACTGGCAAGGGTAAAGGGGAACTCGATGGATTGGCAAACCGCTGGCGTATGACTATGAAACTGCGCTTTTTGACTGGGGGTATTAAATACCGGCCGGTGCAGTATGCGGCCATCAATGGTGAATTCCTGACCGGTGCCGTCTATTTCTCGCAATTCACTCATGCCGGGAACGGTGGCGGCTATGGCTTCGCGCACATGGCGGTGCTGCTTAAAGGCGGCGAAGTCCACCCCACACGTAGGCAATAATTGCGCACCTAAATCGGCCAAAATACTCACCTCAGAGCGCACATTATCCAGCCGCTTTATGCCACCATCGCTTAAACGCACATAGTTAAACATGGACTCCTGAGTGGTGCTGTCTGGCTCTTCATCGCGCGCGGCGACGGGCAAAATCAACGCCTCGGAATGCTCCATCCCAGTCACATGGGAGCGGTTTAATGTGGTGGTCAAGTACAGCTTAAAACCTATTGCGTCCAGCGCCCGGCGGGCAAATTCTGTATCGGGCGTGGCCGATAATAAATTGCCACCCATTAACAGCGCGCAATCAATTTGCCCCGCTGCCGCCGACTGCAAACAAGCCAGTGTATCCAGGCCTTTAGCCTGCGGTAAACTTACGCCCAAATACTGCTCCAGCGCCTGCAATACATCATAAGCCAATACCGGTTTAACACCGATAGTACCAATACCTTGCACATTACTGTGGCCCCGCAGTGGCAACAAGCCCGCCGAGGCTTTGCCTACCATGCCGCGCAGCAACGCCAGGTTGGCAATAGCCTCAACATTCTCTACCCCGTTTAAGTGATGGGTAATGCCCATACCCCAGGCAAAAACCGCACGCTCTGCACGGGCGTAGTCGGCCGCCAGCGCTTCAATATCGCCTTGGCTTACGCCGGTTATTTGCGTCAACAACGACCAGGGAGTGGCGGTAATGTCGGCGCAGTAGTCGGCAAAGCCTTCGGTATATTGTTCAATAAAATCTCGGTTTATGGCATTGGATTGCAGTAACGCCTTAGCGATGCCTTGCAGCAACGCCAGATCACTGCCAATTTTGGGCTGTACATAGCGCGAGGCAATCCAGGTGCCGCCACTTAACAGCGACTTGGCGCTCTTGGGCACGGCAAAGCGCACCAACCCCGGTTCAAGCGCCGGGTTGATCACAATGACCTGGCCACCGCGTTCGCGACAATTTTTAAGCTGATGCACAAACCGCGGGTGATTAGAGGCAGGGTTAGCACCTATCACAAAAATCAGATCAGCCCCGCCCAGATCGGCCAGGCTGACAGTGGCCGTTCCCGTGCCCAGCGCCTTACCCAAACCCACACCCGTAGCCTGATGGCAGTAATAAGAGCAATTGTTAACATTATTGGTGCCGTACAGCCGCGCCAATAATTGCAACACAAAACCCGCCTCGTTAGACGAGCGCCCAGACGAGTAAAAGAAACTGCGCGAAGCCGGTGTTGCCGCAAAGCGCTCGGCAGCAAGCTGCAAGGCTTCATGCCAGCTGATGGGCCGATAGCGATCATCGGCAGCGCCTTTAAACAAAGGCGTATTCAACCTGCCCAAGTGCTCAAGCTCGTAAGCAGACAGCTCTTTAAAATCGTCCAGGGTGTGCTCAAATAACTCGGGGGGAATGGGCGGTTGAATATCGGTAGATTGCGCCTGAATGCTTTTATTACACACCGAGGGAAACTCGTCCAGCTCGTTAGTCATACCACCGCGCTGGCCGCCCATACCCAGCCCGCAAGCCTTGCAGGCATTGTGGCTATTCAGCGCCTTGGCAGAATGCAATAAACCAATACGGCTGATAGTCTTTAAGGTATACAACACCTTTTTGGGGCCACCGCCGACAATATTGACCGTTTTCATAAGCTGTTCGCGATTTGCTGTATTGAAGCCAGCTTAGTGGCATTAGCGAGCATGGGCAATACTTACATGATTTTACCCAGTAGCCGATGATCATCGGTTGGATTTTCCCCAATCGGCGGTTAAGCTGGCCATCAAATGACTAAAGATAGCTATATCATGCCTCAGAATGCTTTGTTTCTACTGCTTTGCCTGATCACCCTATACGTCAGTCCAGTTGCTCAGGCGCAGATGCAAGACGATTTTACCGGCGACTCCACAGCACACTGGGAGGCTTTTACCGGCGATGGCGAGGCAAAGCTGACACTGGCGCCCATGGGTGAGTTTGCCCGCATGCAGATTGACGCCAGCGCCGACCGGCACAATGTGTGGTGGGCCATCATCAAACGCGATGTCGCGCCAGAGCTGGATATGGAAAAGCTACAGGACCCGGACTACGAGCTGCGGGTAGAAGTGCGTTTGCGACCCAGCCATGCGCCACGCCGGGTAAACATTATGATTAACACTCAGCGCACCGTGGATTTTCACCAGCATTTACGCGAATACGATATTGACCATACCGGCTGGCACACCATCAGCATGACCACCCGCGAGCTGGATGCCGCGCCTGGCGACTCGCTGTTTGTTCAGCTGGGAGCCACCGACTGGGGACCGCACCAGTACCATGTGGATGTGGATTACTACAAGGCAGAGGTCGTAAAAGTGGCAGACGCCGAGCCGGACCTGGGCGAGCCACTGACCTACCATCCGCCCATACCTGCACTGGACACCTTTGAGCATAATCTCGAGGCGACTCACGATGTGCTGATCAATCGCGATTTTCCTCAAGTGAATTTTCACCCCTGGCAGGCTCAAGACGGTGCCCGGGTGCTCACCGTGAGTGCCAACCAGTGGACGCTGTTGCGCTGGAAGCTTGACGACTACCGCGATCAACAATCTGCCGGTGCCGGCTTGCTGGTACTCACAACCCATTCGCTACAAAAAGGCGGCAATTATATCGCCGCCTATGGCA
>DATBNH010000288.1:0-1543 GCA_036554405.1 Cellvibrionaceae bacterium
AGGGCCTCGCGGGTATAGTTATAACGCAGTTTTACTGGCGCCGAGAAACCGCGCAGTAACGAAGGTACAGGACGCTCGGGGACTTTTTCAAAGACAAACTGTTGCTCGGCTTCGGTCAGCTCCAGCACTATATGAGAGTTGTCTTCGGGCAAATCGGACAGGTCGCTGCCTGCAAGATATAGCGCCAGCTCACCGGCATCGCCAATCAAGCCCATGGCCACAGGAATATGAAACGGTAACTTGTGTGCGCACTCGGGTGTGGCTGGTGTCTGTTGGCTCAGGGTGAGTGTGTAGCGCTGGGTGTCTTCACAGTAATTGTCGCGGGCGTGAATTACCGGGGTGCCGGCCTGCTCGTACCAGCGTTTGAACTGGCTGAGGTCGCGGCCTGAAACATCACTCATTGCCTGGACAAAATCTTCGGTGGTTACCGCCTGGCCATCGTGGCGTTCAAAATACAGATCGGTGGCCTCGCGGAATTTAACCGGCCCTAATAAATTGGCCAACATGCGCACCACTTCGGCGCCTTTTTCGTAAATGGTCATGGTGTAGAAGTTGGAAATTTCCATATAGGAGGCAGGCCGCACCGGATGCGCCATAGGGCCGGCATCTTCGGCAAACTGCAAAGTACGTAAAAAGCTGACGCTCTCCACCCGCTTGACTGTCGGCGAGTTCATATCCGCTGAAAACTCTCCATCGCGATAGACGGTAAAACCTTCTTTCAAGCTAAGCTGAAACCAATCCCGGCAGGTGACTCGGTTGCCCGACCAGTTGTGAAAATATTCGTGTGCGACTACGGCTTCCACTCGTTGGTAACCGGCGTCTGTAGTCGTGGCCGGGTGTGCCAGTACGCACGAGGTATTAAAGATATTCAGTCCCTTGTTTTCCATAGCGCCCATATTGAAATCGTCCACCGCGACAATCATAAAAATATCCAGATCGTATTCGCGGCCGTATACCTGTTCATCCCAGCGCATGGAATTTTTCAGCGAGGTCATGGCATGATCGCACTTATCCAGGTCTTTGGGCTCCACATAAATTTTCAGTGTTACCTGCCTTCCGGACACGGTGGTGAACTGATCGGTAATGTTAGCCAGATCGCCGGCCACCAGAGCAAACAGATAACAGGGCTTTTTGTGCGGGTCGTGCCAGGTGGCAAAGTGGCGCTGTTTGTCTATATCGCCTGCGTCAATTAAATTGCCGTTAGAGAGTAGCACTGGGCAGCGGCTTTTATCGGCAACAATAGTGGTGGTGAAATCGCTCATCACATCGGGGCGATCCAGGTAATAGGTGATTTTGCGAAAACCCTCCGCTTCACACTGGGTGCAATACATGGTACGCGACTTATACAAACCTTCGAGTGAGGTATTGGTATCGGGGTGAATTAGCACCTCGGTGTACAGCACAAATTCCTCGGGTGGATTAGGTAAGGTTAAAAAACCCTCATCCACGGTGTATTCATCGGGCTTTAGTGCTCGTTCATCAATGGCAATGCTCAACAGTTGCAGATTCTCGCCATGAAGGCGAAAGCTCTGCAGTGCTGCCC
>DATBNH010000489.1:0-1729 GCA_036554405.1 Cellvibrionaceae bacterium
TGCAAAAAGTACATTTAGAATTATCGCAAGTGGGAATTGATTTCCTCACCCCCAAAGGCCCATTTTGCGCACTGCAAAATGTGAATTTGAAAATCCGCAAAGGCGAGTTTGTATCGCTGATCGGCCATTCCGGTTGCGGCAAATCTACTGTGTTGAATATTGTGGCTGGACTCTATCAGGCCACCACCGGCGGCGTGGTATTAAATGGCAAAGAAGTGAATGCGCCGGGGCCAGAGCGTGCGGTAGTTTTTCAAAACCACTCGCTACTGCCCTGGCTTAGCGCCTATCAAAATGTGGAGCTGGCAGTACGTCAGGTATTTGGCCGCAGTAAAAGCCGTGCACAAATGCGCGAGTGGATAGAACATAACCTGTCTCTGGTGCAAATGACTCACGCCATGCATAAACGCCCAGACGAAATATCTGGCGGCATGAAGCAGCGAGTCGGTATTGCCCGTGCGCTGGCGATGGAGCCTGAAGTATTGCTAATGGACGAGCCCTTCGGTGCGCTGGATGCGCTCACCCGCGCGCACCTGCAAGACTCGTTAATGGAGATTCAGGCCGAGCTGGGTAATACCGTGATTATGATCACCCACGATGTGGACGAAGCGGTACTGCTTTCCGACCGCGTGGTGATGATGACCAACGGTCCGGCGGCCAGCATTGGCGAGATTCTGGACATTGATTTACCCCGCCCACGCCAACGGCTGGAATTGGCCGACAGCCCCGAGTACAACCAGTATCGCAGTGCCGTATTGCGGTTTTTGTACGACAAACACAAAAAGGTAGAATCTATACCTGCCGCGAAGGTTAACAAGAAATCCTGGGTACCCAAAATCCTTAAAGCCGGATAGCAACTAAAGCATGGATGCTGTCGCAGACACGGATTTTATTGCATATACTCTGTCTACCGTTTTGGAGACAGTGTATGAAGACCAATATCCTCGTTATTCAGGCCCACCCCGATAATAGCCAGTCGCATTTTTGCCATGCCCTGGAAAAGGCCTATATTGAAGGCGCTATAGCTGCCGGTCATGAAACCAGACGAATTCAGATAGCCGACCTGGACTTCCCCCTGATTCGCAGCCAGCAGCAGTGGGAGAAAGAACCACTACCTACCTGCCTACAGCAGTCTCAGGCGGATATTGAATGGTGCGATCACCTGGTACTGATCTTTCCGTTATGGCTTGGGGATATGCCAGCATTGCTCAAAGCCTATCTGGAGCAGGTGGCAAGGCCCGATTTTGCCTTTAACAAAGCCGCCAAGAACCCCTTCGAACAAAAGCGCCTGCTAGGACGCTCGGCCCGCGTGGTGGCTACCATGGGCATGCCTGCACTGATTTATCGCTGGTTTTATCGCGCCCACAGCATTAAATCCCTGGAGCGCAATATACTGGGCTTTATCGGCTTTGCTCCCATTGATGAAACCCTGATAGGAAGCACCAACGGCATAAAAACCGAGACCGCCAGAAAATGGTTGAGCAAACTAAAAAAAATGGGGGAAAAGGGTATCTAATTACAATCGCAGAAGCTTATTAAGCTTTCTTTGCACATACACTTCAATTTTATTTAAAAGCTTTAACCAGCGCATACCGGTTAGCGGGCTGTATGTCCAGGGTTTGGTTGGGCTTTGTGGCTCACACGCCAAAAATGATTCGGCGATTGGAAGCGATTTAGGCATCCTGCTCAAAAATACATCTGTCTCGGCTTTGCTCCACAATTTAAAGGGGTA
>DATBNH010000290.1:0-3860 GCA_036554405.1 Cellvibrionaceae bacterium
TCCCTGAAACGTGCGCCCAAACAGGCCGCCGTGATCGCCGCACTGCAACAATACAACGCCATTAGCCTTGAGCAATGCCGCGAGCTGGGGTTTTCCAGTGAGGTAATACGCCAGCTCAAAAACAAACAGCTTATCGGTGAGTGTGAACTGGCGGCGCCTACCCCAAGCCTTGAGGAGCAACTGCCACTGCTCCCCGAGCAACAAGCCGCATTGAATGCCATCAGCCCAGGTGAGTTTCACAGCTACCTGCTCGATGGCGCCACCGGCAGCGGTAAAACCGAGGTTTACCTGCAGGCGATCAACAAAGTATTCAAACAAAACCCCACAGCTCAAGCGCTGGTGCTGGTGCCAGAGATCGGCCTTACTCCGCAAATGCTCACTCGCTTTACCCGCCGCTTCGGCAATCAAATTGTCAGCTTGCACTCGGGCCTTAATGATCGCGAGCGGCTGGACGGCTGGCTGCGCGCCAAGAGCGGTGAGGCGCGTATTATCATCGGTACCCGCTCGGCTATATTCACACCCCAGGCCAACCTCGGCATTATTATTGTCGATGAAGAACACGACGGCTCTTTCAAGCAGCAAGATGGATTGCGCTATAACGCCCGCGATCTGGCCATTGTCCGCGGAAAAAACCTGGGCATTCCGGTGCTATTAGGTTCGGCCACTCCGGCACTGGAAACACTGAACAATGCCGAACAGGGCCGCTTCCGGCATCTGCGCCTCACTCGCAGCGCGGTTAGTACCCAACAAGCAGCCGTTAAGGTAATTGATCTCAATACCGAACAACAGCAGCAAGGCTTGACCGAGACCAGCCTTAAGGCAATTGAGCAACATATCCAGGCGGGTAATCAGGTACTGGTATTCCTTAACCGCCGTGGTTTTGCCCCCACCGTGCAATGCGCCGACTGTGGCTGGATAGCCGATTGCCCCAACTGCGATGCGCGTCTGACCCTGCATCATTATCCAGCGCATCTGCATTGCCATCACTGCGATTTCCAGCGCGCACACCTTAAACACTGCGCAGCTTGCAACAGCACCCGCCTGCAACCACTGGGCCTTGGTACCGAGCGCAGCGAACAGCAGTTGCAGCAGTATTTTAGCCACACGCCGATTATTCGCATTGATCGCGATTCCACGCGCGGTAAGACCGCGCTGTCTACTTTATTAAAACCGGTACATGACGGCGAGTCCTGCATTCTGGTGGGCACCCAAATGCTGGCCAAGGGGCACCACTTTCCCAATGTGACCTTGGTGGTGGTGGTGGATGCCGACAGCGGCCTGTTTAGCGCTGATTTTCGCGGCGCCGAGCACATGGGCCAGCTTTTAACCCAGGTATCTGGGCGCGCCGGTCGTGAACACAAGCCCGGCGAGGTACTGTTGCAAAGCCGCTATCCCGATCATCCCTATCTGCAAACCCTGATTACACGGGGCTATCACCATTTCGCTCATATGCTACTCGATGAGCGCCGACTAGGACTAATGCCCCCCTACTCTTACCTGGTACTGATAAGAGCCGATGCCCCCAGCCCCACCCAGGCACAAACGTTTTTACACAATGCCCGCAAGCGAGCCGAAGCAATAAGACCCGATAACAGCATTGAAATACTGGGTCCGCTGCCGGCACTGATGGAAAAGCGCGGCCAGCGCTATCGCTTTCAATTACAGCTAAAAGCGTTAACACGCGGCGACCTCAAAGCTTTTGTGACGCAACTAGTGCCGGCACTTGAGGCTATCTCCAGCCACCGAAGCGTGCGCTGGTCAGTCGATATTGATCCGCAGGACATGAGTTGATTGCAGGCGGCTATGATAGCCCCGTAAAATAGCGCCACGCCCACCAGCAGATAGCACACATGACCCGAGATTACGCTAGAAAACCCCGCGCCACTCCCGCGCGCAAACCGCGCCCCAAAAGTCAGGTGCCCGCCTGGGTATGGCTCTTTACCGGCTCGGTGCTGGGTGCATTTATTATGTTCCTGGTTTACTTGGCAGGGATGACACCCGACGTGCCTACACAGCCTGCGGCAGTGGCCACTAATGCCGCACCCGAAACACAAGCACCCAGCGAGGAAACCCGCACCATACCCAAGCCACGTTTCGATTTTTACAAACTGTTACAGGAAAGTGAGGTCATTGTACCGGCCACCGAGCCCACAGCTCATGCCACCGATCCGGTACAGCCGCTGGAACCAGCCTTCGAGTATATTTTGCAAGTGGGCTCTTTTCGCCGTGCCAATGATGCCGATAATCTCAGGGCACAGTTAATTCTACTCAACCTCGACGCCCGCACAGAAGCGGTAACTATCCGCAACGGAGAACACTGGCATCGCGTTCTGGTAGGCCCCTTTGATAACCAGAGCAAACTGGCACAAGCGCGCTCAATCCTGGTTTCCAATCAGTACAATGCGCTGGTGTTAAAACGCAAACCCGATAACACCTGACAGACCGTTGAAACAGCGCTTGAAAAAGCTCGGCCTGCCCCCACCTATGAAGCTCAACGCGAATAACCCATAGGATGTATGTGTGGAACAATACCGAGGCACCACGATTCTCTCTGTACGCCGGGGCAACCAGGTCGTCATCGGCGGCGATGGCCAGGTTTCTCTCGGCAACACCATCATGAAAGGCAATGCCCGCAAGGTCAGGCGCTTGTATAAAGGTCAGGTACTGGCTGGATTTGCCGGAGGCACCGCCGATGCTTTCACCCTGTTCGAGCGTTTTGAAGCCAAACTCGAAGCCTATGGTGGACAGCTCACCCGCGCGGCGGTGGAACTGGCCAAAGACTGGCGCACCGAGCGCTCTTTGCGCCGACTTGAAGCACTGTTAGCGGTGGCCGATAAAGACGCCTCGCTGATTATTACCGGCAACGGCGATGTTATTCAGCCCGAAGATGATCTGATCGCCATCGGCTCCGGCGGCGCCTTCGCCCAGTCGGCGGCAAGGGCTCTGCTCGATAATACCGAACTGGATGCCGAGAACATTGTGCGCAAGGGACTGAGTATTGCCGGTGACATCTGTATTTACACCAATCAAAACCAGACTATTGAAAGCCTCGATTACTAACAGGCTGCCAACCTCCGATCACAAAACGCGAGTTACTGACACCATGTCTACCATGACCCCCCGTGAAATAGTCCACGAGCTGGACAAGCACATTGTTGGCCAGCAGGAGGCCAAACGCGCTGTGGCCATTGCCCTGCGTAACCGCTGGCGGCGTATGCAAGTAGCGCCTGAACTCAGAGGCGAGATTACCCCAAAAAATATTCTGATGATTGGCCCTACCGGCGTCGGCAAAACCGAAATTGCAAGACGTCTGGCCAAGCTGGCCCATGCGCCTTTTATTAAAGTTGAGGCCACAAAGTTCACCGAGGTCGGTTACGTGGGCCGCGATGTGGAATCCATTATTCGCGACCTGGTAGAAACCTCGATCAAACTGCACCGCGAGCAAGCCATGAAGCAGGTGCAGATGCGCGCACTGGAAGCAGCCGAAGAGCGTGTACTGGATGCACTCTTACCGCGGGCTCGTGGTAGTGAAGAAAGCGCAGAAACAGCCAGTAATACCCGGCAAATTTTTCGTAAGAAATTGCGCGAAGGCGACCTGGATGACAAAGAAATAGAAATAGAAGTTTCCGCCACACCCGTTGGCGTAGAAATTATGGCCCCGCCGGGCATGGAGGAGATGACCAGCCAACTGCAAAATATGTTTTCATCTATGGGTAATAACCGTAGCGAAACGCGCAAAATGTCGGTCAAGCAGGCAATGAAAGCCCTGCAAGAGGAAGAGGCGAGCAAGCTGGTTAATCATGAAGATATCAAAGCCGAGGCCATTGAAGCTGCCGAGCAAAACGGTATTGTCTTCATCG
>DATBNH010000491.1:0-2350 GCA_036554405.1 Cellvibrionaceae bacterium
ATTTTCGCCGGAAATCCCGACGCTGTGTCGTCCAAATTATATCATTGGAGTTAAGAGATCAAGCTATTGGCTCAAGGCCGCCCGCCCATCAGGCTGCCACCGGCGTGCACAACTCCACCAGAAAACCATCAATGTCGCGTACGTAGGCAATGGTTTGTCCCCAGGGCATTTCCTCTGGCGCTTGTACCTGAGTCGCACCCGCCGTCACTGCCTGGGCCAGCGCCGCAGACACGTCTTCGGTAACGAAGGCAATTTCGAAACAGGGCGAATTCTCCACCGGCGTCGATGGGTTCTTGCCCAGCTCGGCAATCAGCTTGCGCGAGGCAAAGGCCAATACCGTGCCCCCGGTGTCCAGCTCACCATAATCGCAACCCTCATGTAAGAACCGGCGCTTAAAGCCAAAGGCCTTTTCGTAAAATGCCACCGAGTTTGGCACGTCTTCAACATACAAAATGGTATAGCCAAATAACATAAAGCCTCCAGAACGTTTAAAAAAAACGATGGTAAACACTCGATCCTACCGCGTATTGAATAAATCCGACACGGTTTTTGCGCCGAAAGGCGTGCTACTATAGAAGCCATGTTCCGCTACCTGCTCATAACCCTGGCCATACTGATGACGCTGACCAACCTGGTGCTGGCGGCGGATCCACATGCGCCCGTGCACAGCGGTGATCACGACCACACATTGGAAGCACACGTAGATACCCACACTCCGACCGGGGATGCTGAGGAACCCCACCACGACTGTTGCGCATCCCATACCCACGTACTCTCTCTACCTTCGAGCCCGGCAATTGTGCACGCGCCTGAGCAGCAAGGGTGGGAGCGCATTCAAAGCACCTTGCCCCAGCAACAGGGGCCACCACCATTGTTACCCCCTCCCATTCCGCTCTTGTCTGACTGACCTGTAAAAATGGCTGCAGCATCGCTGCGGTGCATGTATTCGTCTAACAAGAGATAACACCATGAATTTTTTACACGACTGGCGCGTAACGCTGGTGCTGGCACTTGTCATCAGTTTTTGTTGCCAGGCACAGAGCGCTGACGATCATCACGACCACGCCGAGCATGCACAATCTCAACACGCTGGCGATCACGAGCGCCCACTATCGCAGGCCGACCGAGAAACCCTGGGTATTGTGATTGCCACGGCAGAACCTGGCGTGATTGCCCAGCAAGTTACCCTGCCCGGGCAAATACACCTGAACGCCGAAGCGGTAGCGCATATTACGCCCCGTTTTCCAGCCAAACTCACAGCCGTTAATGCCCGCATTGGCGATACCGTCACCGCCGGACAGGTGCTGGCTCGCGCCGAAAGCTCGGAAACCCTGGCCAACTTTGAGTTAACGGCCTCTATAGGCGGGCAAATCATTGAGCGCCATGCGACGCTGGGGGAACACTTGCAACCTTCGGATACGGCGTTTGTGGTGGCGGATCTCTCTACCCTGTGGGTGGATATCGCCCTCTACCCGCAGCAGGTGACCCGTGTCCAATCGGGGCAGCCGGCGAGTGTCTTCGCGCCCCACGGACCAGAACCGGTGCGCGGCAAAATCCATTATGTGGCCCCCACCGTGGATGAGCGCACCCGCACCGGGCTGGCACGGGTGTTTCTCGATAACCGTCACGGCCAATGGAAGCCGGGCATGTTTGTGGACGTCACCATCACCCTGTCGCAACAGCCAGCCAAGCTGGTGGTGCCACGCACCGCCCTGATGGAAATAGACGGCGAGACTGTGGTGTTTGTAGAGGACACAGAGCACCGAGAACACTGGCACCCGCAACCGGTAACCATCGGCGCCGAAGACCAGCAGCAGGTGGAAATTCTGCACGGGCTCGCGCCGGGGGACCGCTATGTGGCCGCCGGTGGTTTTATTCTCAAGGCGGACTTGCAAAAAGGCGAGTTTGAAACCAGTCACCAACATTAGGAGGGCTTATGCACACTATTATTCGCTTTGCCCTCGCCAACCGATTGTTGGTGACGGTGTTTGCCCTCGCCGTGTTAGCCGGTGGCTATTGGGCCTATCGCACCCTGCCCGTGGATGCCTACCCGGAAATTTCACCGGCGCTGGTACAGGTATTTGTAGAAACCGAAGGCCTGGCCCCGGAAGAGGTGGAAAAGTATGTGACCTATCCTCTTGAAAGCGCCATGAACGGTTTGCCTGAACTGGAGCAGATTCGATCCGTCTCCAACTTCGGGCTATCGGTGGTGAATATTTATTTCGAGGAGGGCACGGATATTTATTTTGTCCGGCAGTTAGTGGGGGAGCGTTTGCAGGCCGCGCGCGCAGCCATTCCGGCGGGTTTTGGCGAGCCGGTAATGGGGCCGATTACCACAGGCCTCGGGCAA
>DATBNH010000493.1:0-2107 GCA_036554405.1 Cellvibrionaceae bacterium
GTTTAAAGGTGCTGGCCATTTGCTGGTAGAGCTCAAGCAGCATGGCGCGCTCGGGGTGATCGGCAGGCATTTGTTCCAGTAGCAGCGGTAATCCGGCGAATACCCAGCCGTTCCCCCGGCTCCAGAAAACCTTATTGCCATGTTCGGTGCGGCGGTCAAAAAAGCGGCTGTCGCGGTAGTATAAAAAGTCCTCTTTATCGAACAGGTAGTCGGTAGTGGCTGCAAATTCTTTGAGAGCATAGTCCAGGTAGCGCTCATCGCCAGTGATGCGACTGAGAGCGGCCCAGGCTGGCGGGGCCATAAACAGGGCGTCAGACCAGCACCAGCGCCACTGACAGGTGCCCTCGGTTTTGCCGTCGGGGTCAGGAATAAATTCCAGCGAATTTTGTGGTTGGGCGGCGAGAATCCGCTCAAAGTCGGCCTGTACTTTACTGATATCGGCAAGCTCAGTCTCATCGGCCAAGGCCAGATACATCTGCGCGATGGCTTGATCATCCGCATGCCAATACAGCGGTCCATTAGCCCAGTTGTTGGCCAGGGCCTTGGTAATGAGCGCCTGTTGGTAGGTACTGTTTTCTGTGGTTTGATACCACCGTGTAAGCCCAATATAAAAAGCCGCTTGCACCCAGCCGTCGGGTTGTGCGGTGTGATCGCGAAAGGTGCGGACATAATCAAAATTATCCATGTGCGCCAGTTGCCAGTGGGCAACCTGATCGGCGATCTGCTTTACCTCGTGTTGCTCGTCTGTCAGTGAGCCGGTGGTGGCGCACGCACTTAACAACAGGACGCCTGTGAAGGCGAGAATGCAGCGGCTAATGTTCATGGTACCTGCCTGTTTTTTTGGGTTTACGCGAGTATACGGTTGATCTCGGCCAGCTCATTGCTGCTGAAATCAAGGTTGGCCAGAGCCGCAACAGAATCCTCGATTTGTGACACCCGGCTGGCACCAATAATAGCGCTGGTAACGCTGGGATTATGTAAGACCCAGGCTAGTGCCATTTGCGCCAGGCTTTGTCCGCGCGCTTTGGCGATTTCGTTGAGTGCTCGAACCTTAGCCAGGGTTTGCTCGCCAATGTCCTTGGCGTTAAGGTAAATCTGCTCGCTGCGCGCCGCACGCGATCCTGCAGGAATACCACCTAAGTACTTGTCGGTCAGCATGCCCTGCGCCAAAGGCGAAAATACAATCGCGCCCACACCTTCGGCATCCAGTACATCGGTCAGGCCGTCTTCGATCCAGCGATCCAGTAAATTGTAGCGCGGCTGGTGAATCAATAAAGGCGTGCCGAGGGATTTTAAAATTGCTGCCGCTTCGCGGGTTTGTTCAGGATCATAGCTGGAAATACCCGCATAGAGCGCGCGGCCCGAGCGTACAATATAATCCAATGCCTGCATGGTCTCTTCCAGCGGGGTTTCGGGGTCGAAGCAATGGGAGTAGAAAATATCAAAATACTCAACTCCCGTGCGCTTGAGGCTCTGGTCGCAACTGGCTACCAGATACTTGCGTGAACCCCCAATACCGTAGGGGCCGGGCCACATATCGTAGCCGGCCTTGCTGGAGATAATTAACTCGTCACGGTAGTGGCCTAGCCCCTGTTTCATTACCTCGCCAAAGGTGGATTCTGATGAGCCGAATACGGGGCCGTAGTTATTGGCCAGATCAAAGTGAGTAATGCCGAGGTCAAAGGAGCGATAAACCATCGCCTTGGCATTGGCCAGTGAATCTACCGAGCCAAAATTTTGCCATAAGCCCAACGATAAACGTGGTAAACGCAAGCCACTGGTGCCGGTGCGCTTATAAGGCATGGTCTGGTAGCGTTCGGGTGAGGCAACATAGAGCGGGTTGGGTTCGTGGGTAATCATATTGTTGTTATCCGTGGTGATGGTTGTGTTGTGGCAGGAGAGCACCGGTCTTGGCCAGTTAACTGCAGGGTCATTGTACGTTAAGCGCTCTATTTGGCGTGAATCCATGACCCTTCTTAACACTCATGGCTCACAGTGTAATGGTATTTGATTGGCCCAGACCGGGGAGGGGGCCACTCCCAGAGGAAGGCAAGTTGATCCGCGGGCATAGGTTAATATCGATAAGGCCGTTAAAACTGTGGCGGGG
>DATBNH010000500.1:0-8922 GCA_036554405.1 Cellvibrionaceae bacterium
ACCCGCCACACTTTCGGTTGCTCGCCGAGATCATAGTGTGAGTATCGCTCTGGTGGGCGATAGCACCGTCATCGAGCGTCACCTGTCTGATCATTCCACACCCCTGCCTGACAATGTCTCTGTTTTGCACGCCCCCGGTACTATTGCCATGGACGCCGATCCACGCGCGGCCCTGCGTCAGGCTGACCAGTCCTCTATGGCCGTTGCCCTTGCGCTAGTGCAGAGCGGTGCCGCCGATGCCTGCATCAGTGCCGGTAACAGTGCCGCTTTAATGCTGTTGGCACGGCGCCTAATCGGTTGTGTTACCGGTGTTGAAGCGCCTGCTTTTTGCAAGGCAATGCCGGTAGAGCAGGGCATGACTCTGATGCTGGATCTGGGAGCAAACCTGCACTGTGATGCCGAGCGTCTGGTGCAATTTGCTCATATGGGTGCGGTATTGGCCAAGACTCAAGGCGTGGCAGTGCCCGAGGTCGGTCTGCTCAACATTGGTGAGGAGGCGGGCAAGGGTACGCGCGCTATTCGCGACGCCGCGAATCTTCTGGCCGGCGAAACCGGTTTTCATTACGCGGGCTTTGTCGAGCCCGACGAGATCTACTCCGGGCAGGTTCAAGTGCTGGTCTGCGATGGCTTTAGTGGCAATATTGCCCTGAAGACCAGCGAAGGCGTAGCGCGGTTGATTGGGCGCAAGATTGAACAGGCTTTAACCCGTGGCTGGTGGCGCTTTCCAGCATTGCTGCTGACTGTGCCCCTGGCCAGGCTGCGCCGCGACCTCAATCCCGATGCCTATAACGGTGCGGTACTGGCGGGTTTGCAACAGGTGGTGATTAAAAGCCACGGCGGCGCATCCGAGCAGGCCTTTGCCAACGCTGTCGCTATGGCGTTGGAGCAGGTGCGCGATGGTGTGCCGGAGAAGATTGCTCGCAGCTTACAATCGCGACCTGTTGCACACTAACCTTGGATGCCTGCTAGCGGCCGGCACAAAAGTAAAGTCAATAATTAAAGTAGATAAGTAGACACAAGGATTATTCACAATGACACAACACAATCTGGCTTTTGTCTTCCCCGGGCAGGGTTCACAGCGTGTAGGTATGCTGGCGGAGCTCGCCGGGCAGTTTGATCAGGTACAGGCTACCTTTGCCGAGGCGAGTAGCGTACTCGGCTACGATTTGTGGCAGCGTGCGCAAGAGGGGCCTGCCGAGGCTATTAACTTAACCGAGTGTACCCAGCCTCTGCTGCTGGCCTCCAGCGTGGCCTGTTGGCGCGTCTGGCAAACACTGGGCGGGGCCGTTCCTGCGCAAATGGCCGGGCACAGCCTGGGCGAGTGGTCGGCGCTGGTGTGCGCTGAAGTGATTACTTTGGCCGACGCGGTGCATCTGGTGCAGCAGCGCGGTAAGTTTATGCAAGAGGCGGTGCCCGCTGGGTTGGGTGCTATGGCTGCCATTATCGGTTTGTCGGATGAGGTCATAGTGCAGGCTTGCGCCGAGGCCGCCCAGGGCGAGCAGGTGACGGCGGTTAATTTCAATTCGCCTGGTCAGGTGGTGATTGCTGGTCATGCGGCGGCGGTAGAACGTGCCATGGCGGCCTGTAAAGACGCTGGTGCCAAACGGGCACTGCCTCTGCCGGTGAGCGCGCCTTTTCACACCGAGCTGATGCGCCCGGCCGCAGAGCGGCTGGCGGAGCAAATCGAGGCTACGGTATTCAGTGCGCCCGCTATACCGGTAATACACAATGTACATGCCAAGACCGAAGCTGATCCCGCTGCTATCAAGCAACTGATGATCGAACAAATATACAGTCCTGTGCGCTGGGTCGCCTGTGTTGAATCTATGGTTGAGCAGGGCATGACTCATGCGCTAGAGTGTGGCCCGGGTAAAGTGCTGGCCGGGCTCATTAAGCGCATTGACAAGTCTGTGGGGGCAAATTCGGTAGAAACTCCAGAAGAGTTTGCCTCCGCTATAGCCGCTATAAACCTTTAATAAGTAAGAGAAACAATTATGTCAGGAGAAAAAAGAGTTGCCCTGGTAACAGGGGCAAGCCGCGGCATTGGCGCTGCCATTGCCGAACAATTAGGTGCGGCGGGCATGGTGGTTATCGGCACGGCAACCAGTGACAAAGGCGCATCCGCTATTGGCGAGCGTTTGGCGGAGTGTGGCATTGAAGGCGCGGGCCGGGTGTTGAACGTCACCGATGCCGACTCGGTAACGGCGTTATTAAAAAGCATTCAGGAAGAATTTGGTGTGCCTACGGTATTGGTTAACAATGCCGGTATCACCAAAGACAACTTGTTGATGCGCATGAGTGATGATGAGTGGTTTGATGTGATCAACACCAATTTAAGTGCGGTTTATCGCTTGAGTAAAGCGGTGTTGCGCGGCATGATGAAAGCCCGTTGGGGGCGTATCATCAATGTCGGTTCAGTGGTAGGCTCCATGGGTAATGCAGGGCAGTCCAATTACGCCGCCACTAAGGCCGGCGCTGCTGGGTTTGCGCGCTCACTGGCGGCCGAGGTAGGCTCGCGCGGTATTACCGTCAATACCGTGGCGCCGGGTTTTATCGATACCGATATGACACGGGTATTGCCAGAAGAGCACAAGGCCGACCTGATCAAGCGTATTCCGCTGGGCAGGTTGGGTAAGCCCGAAGAGATTGCCGCCGTGGTGGCCTTTTTGGCATCAGAGGCCGGAGGCTATGTTTCCGGCGAGACAATACAGGTCAATGGCGGTATGTACATGGCTTGATTCGTGTTTTTAACTTGTTGTTTTTTATAGATAAGTTACTAAACTTTAAAGATTTTTTGTTATAGACGTTACAAGCCGGTCAAAATAGATGTAAAATGCGCGTCGATTTTGCCGTAGCATAAATCATGGGGTTGACCACGTTAATTATGAGGTGACAGCCTCGTCGATACTACCTACTAGGAGTTGAATAAGATCATGAGCAGCATTGAAGAACGCGTTAAAAAAATCGTTGCTGAGCAACTGGGCGTTAAAGAAGCCGACGTCAAAAATGAAGCTTCTTTCGTTGAAGATTTGGGCGCTGATTCGCTGGATACCGTAGAATTGGTTATGGCTCTCGAAGAAGAGTTCGAAACTGAAATTCCAGATGAAGAAGCTGAGAAAATCACAACTGTCCAGCTGGCTATCGATTACATCAATGCCAACCTGGGCTGATCCGCGTACTCGTTGATTGCCGGTCTTTTAAAAGCCGTATTATGTTAAGTAGTACGGCTTTTTCTTTGGCTGTGAATACGGCCTGCAGGCTCTGCCTGTATGCTGATGCGCTATTGTGGAGATAAACTGACGTGTCGCGTAAGAGAGTTGTGGTTACAGGGTTGGGCATGGTGAGCTCGCTCGGCAACACCGTTGCCGAAACCTGGCGGGGAATTCTGGCGGGCAAAAGTGGGGCAGCACCGATATCTACTTTTGATACGTCGGCTTTTACTACCCGTTTCAGTGCCAGCGTGAAAGATTTTTCGGTGGAGGACTACTTCGCGGTCAAAGACGCACGCAAAATGGATCCGTTTATTCAGTTCGGTATGGTGGCAGGTATTCAAGCCATGCGCGACTCGGGGCTTGAAGTGACCGAGGCCAATAGTCCTCGCATCGGGGTGTCCATTGGCTCGGGCATCGGTGGCATTGGCGCTATTGAACAGAGCACCATGGTTATCGAGACCAAAGGCCCAAAGCGTATCTCACCGTTTTTTGTGCCGGGCGCCATTATCAATATGATCGCCGGCAATCTCTCTATCCACTACGGCCTGCGTGGCCCCAATCTCGCGGTGACTACAGCTTGTACTACCGGCACCCACAGTATTGGTCTGGCGGCGCGTTCAATTATGTACGGTGATGCCGATGTTATGCTCGCCGGCGGTGCCGAGATGGCCACCACACCACTGGGTATTGGCGGCTTTGCCGCTGCGCGGGCACTGTCTACCCGCAATGATAACCCTGAGGCGGCCAGCCGCCCCTGGGATAAAGATCGTGACGGTTTTGTGCTGGGTGATGGTGCCGGGGTTTTGGTGCTGGAAGAGTATGAGCATGCGCGAGCGCGGGGCGCGCATATCTACGCTGAGCTTATTGGCTTCGGTATGAGTGGCGACGCCTATCATATGACTTCGCCACCGGCCGATGGCGCCGGCGCAGCGCTTGCCATGCAGAATGCCATGAACGATGCTGCCATTAACGCCGACCGGGTGGGTTATATCAACGCACACGGCACTTCTACTCAGGTAGGCGACAGGGCCGAGTGCGAGGCGGTGAAAACTGTACTGGGGACATCAGCCAGCTCTGTAGCCGTGAGTTCCACCAAGTCCATGATTGGCCACTTGCTGGGCGCTGCGGGCGCTGTAGAAGCTATTTTTGCGATCCTGGCGATTCGCGATCAGGTGGCGCCACCGACGATTAATCTCGATAGCCCCGATGAGGCCTGTAAAAACATTAATCTGGTACCGCACACCGCGCAAGAGCGCAAGATTGACGTGGCGCTGAGCAATTCATTTGGCTTTGGCGGAACCAATGGTTCGCTGATTTTCTCCAGGCTGTCCTAGTCTGGCATTGACGGGTTTATGATGGTAAGTAATAAAGTGCCCGAACCCGAGGTAATCATTGATGGCGGCAGTAGGCTGGCAGTCAATGCCGCCGATCGTGGCCTGGCTTATGGTGACGGGGTGTTTGAAACCTGTCGAGTTGTAAATGCCACTGTGCCTTTGCTCGATGGTCATATCAAACGCCTGCTTCGAGGGCTTTCATGCCTGTCAATACCCATAAAAAACAAAGAGATAGAGCGTAAACTTAAAGTCGCTTTAAGTGCCATAGGCAATCGCTCAGGGACTCTGAAAATCATTGTTACCCGCGGCACCGGCGGACGTGGTTATGCGCTTCCTGCCTTGCCTGAGCCCTGTTTCATCACGCTTTTCTATCCCGATTCCTCCCCGGCATTTACCGCTCCTGTCACTGCTGCACGACTTTGGCTGTGTCGTATGCCGTTGCCCGTAAACCCTTATCTGGCAGGTATCAAGCATTTGTCGCGTCTTGAAAATGTGATGGCGCGCGCCGAATTTGGTGCTGATTACGACGAGGGGTTATTGCTCAATACCCAAGGCGAGGTAATCGAATGCACGGCGCATAATCTTTTTATTCGGGTAGGAGACGCGCTGTTAACCCCCGATCTTGCCAGTGCTGGCGTAGAGGGAGTGATGCGGCAGTTGATTATCGAACACTTGGCTCCAGCTGCGGGCCTTGAGGTGAGGCAGGCATCCTTCGATTTAGAGCGCCTGAAAACCGCCAGTGAGGTGTTTATCTGTAACAGCAATCACGGTATTCGTCAGGTGGGTTCATTGGCTCAGGCTGAATCTGGCGACATGGCTTGTTGGCGTGGCGGCGACTACAGCGAGCGCTTGCAGCAGCAATTAGATCTGTATATTACCAACAAGTTAGCCGAGGAGTTTGTGTGCGCTTTGCCTTAGGTTTTATTAGAAAGCTGCTGCTCTTATTGTTGTTGGCTCTTGCTGTAGCCGTATTTGGTGCCTATCAATATTTTTCTGAGTGGCTGGAGCAGCCGTTGCCACTGCCTGAAGGCGGGCTTTCTTACGAGCTTGCGCCCGGACGTGCCCTGAGCCATGTGGTATGGGATTTATACCGACAGGATCTGATTACCCATCCGCGTATATTGCTGACCTATGCGCGTTTCACTGACCAGTCCCACGTGTTGGCGGGTGACTATGAGCTTGGGGTGGGAATGAGTCCCAGGCAACTTTTGGATATGCTCGGTAGTGGTGCGGTCATTCGCTACACTGTCACGTTGGTGGAAGGGCGAACATTTGCTGATTGGGTCGCCACCCTGGCTCGGGAGTCACGTCTCGGTATCCGTTTGGCTGAGTTGGATACAGAGGCGCAATTAGCCGCGCTGGATTTACCCATTGAACATCCCGAGGGCTGGTTTTTCCCCGATACTTATCAATATACCAGCGGCGATACCGATATTGATATTTTGCGTCGGGCCTACGCTAAAATGACTCAGACGCTCGATCAGCTGTGGGCCGAGCGTGCTGAGAACCTGCCCTATGAATCGCCCTACGAGGCACTGGTAATGGCCTCCATCGTTGAGCGAGAAACCGGTGCACCCTGGGAGCGGCGTAAAATTGCCGGTGTTTTTGTCCGTCGTCTGCAGGCTAATATGCGACTGCAGACGGACCCTACCGTAATCTACGGCATGGGCGCCAGCTATCAAGGGCGTATCACCCGGGCTGATTTGCGTAAAGCCACCGCTTATAACACCTACACGACTCACGGCTTACCACCGACACCTATTGCCATGCCCGGGCGTGAGGCTATTTATGCGGCACTGCATCCGCTGCCAGGCAGCGCGCTGTATTTTGTTGCCAAAGGTGACGGCACTCATGTGTTCTCCGATACCCTGGATGCGCACAATAATGCCGTACGCCAGTACCAACTGAATCGACGCAGCGACTATCGTTCGAGTCCGCCTTTGCAACAAGTGCCCGAAAGCGGCAGTGAGCAGTAGGAAATCCCCGCTCCAGCCTTTACAATAGCCCGCTGAACCAGGCAGGGTGCTGCGCCCTGACTTAACCATCTGGACTAATGTGCACCATGAGTGAAACTTCCGAGAGCAAAACCGGCGCAACAATTAAACCTGCGCATTTTATTCAAAATATTATTCGCACCGACCTGGGCAGCGCTAAGGTACAAAACCTGGTGACACGCTTTCCTCCCGAGCCCAACGGTTTTCTGCATATTGGACACGCCAAATCTATCTGTCTTAACTTTGGTATGGCAGAGGAATTTGGCGGCAAGTGCAATTTGCGCTTTGACGACACCAATCCTGAAAAAGAAAGCGACGAATACGTTGCCGCTATTAAGCGCGATGTCAGTTGGCTGGGCTTTGCCTGGAATGGTGAGGTTAAATACACCTCGGATTATTTTGATCAGCTCTATGAATGGGCGCTGGTGTTGATTCGTGCCTCCAAGGCCTATGTGTGCGATTTATCGGCCGATGAGGCGCGAGTTCATCGCGGCACACTGACCGAGCCGGGTAAAAACAGTCCTTACCGCGATCGCAGCGTGGATGAAAACCTCGCGCTGTTTGAAAAAATGCGCAGTGGCCAATTGCCCGAGGGCAGTTGCTCGCTGCGCGCCAAAATTGATATGGCCGCGCCTAATATTAATCTGCGCGATCCAATTATCTACCGGATTAAAAAAGCCAGCCATCATCAGACCGGTGACAAATGGTGTATTTATCCTTCTTACGATTTTGCGCACGGCCAAAGCGATGCCATAGAGGGTATTACGCACTCAATTTGCACTTTGGAATTTGAAGATCATCGGCCGTTGTATGATTGGTTTATTGCCAACTTACCGGTGCCGGCTAAACCGCGTCAGTATGAATTTGCGCGGCTTAATCTAAATTACACTGTAACCAGCAAGCGCAAGCTTAAGTTGCTGGTCGATGAGAAGCACGTGGACAGTTGGGATGATCCGCGCATGCCTACCATTGCCGGTATGCGCCGGCGCGGCTATACCCCGGCGGCACTGCGAAATTTTTGCGAACGCATAGGCGTTACTCGCTCCGACAGCGTGGTGGATATGGGTATGCTGGAATATTGTGTGCGCGACGATCTGGATAAAAATGCTCCGCGCGCCATGTGTGTTTTGCGACCGTTGAAGGTGGTGTTGACCAATTATCCCAGCGATCAGGTGGAACGGTTGCAAGCGGCGGGTCATCCCAATCGCAGCGATCTGCCCGAGCGCGTGCTGCCATTTTCGCGCGAGTTGTTTATTGATGTTGAAGATTTTCGCAAAGAGGCGAATAAAAAATACAAGCGCTTGGTGCTGGGCAAACGCGTTCGTCTACGCCATGCCTATGTCATTGAAGCGGATGAAGCGATCGAAGATGAAGCGGGTAATATAGTTGAGGTGCATGCACGAGTTATTGAAAACACCTTGGGCGAAGATCCGGCTGATGGCGTAAAACCTAAAGGTGTTATTCATTGGGTCTCGGCGGCGGAACATGTGGACTGTAGTGTGAGGTTGTACGATCGGTTGTTTACCGCCGAGTTTCCAGGCGCTGGTGGTGGTGACTTCCTTGCGGATATTAATCCCGATAGCTTACAGGTGTTAAGCGCTTGTAAGGCCGAGGTATCCCTGGCGAATGCTGCACCTGAAAAGGCACATCAATTTGAGCGTGAAGGTTATTTTTGTTTGGATAGCCATTACAGTGAAGAGAATAAACTGGTGTTTAACCGCACCATCGGGCTGCGCGATAGCTGGGCCAAAATTTCTGCAAGTGATGATTGATTAACTATGAATGACTTAATTGTATACAGCACCTTAAGCCGTAAAAAAGAAATTTTTAAGCCCATAGAGCCCAACAAAATAGGGCTCTATGTGTGCGGTATTACTGTGTACGATTACTGCCATGTTGGCCATGCTCGGGTCCTGGTAGCTTTTGATGTGATTACGCGCTTTTTACGTTCCCAGGGGTGGGATGTTACCTATGTGCGTAATATTACCGATATTGACGATAAAATTATTACCAGGGCGGCAGAAAATCAGGAAGCCTACACAGATTTAACGGCGCGCTTTATTGAGTACATGCACGAAGACGAGCGCGCACTGAGTATTTTGCCCCCGGATATAGAGCCGCGCGCTACCGCGCATATCGATGATATTGTAGCGATGATCCAAACCTTGATTGATAAAGGCTTTGCTTATTTGGCCAGTAATGGCGATGTCTACTATCGGGTTAAACAATTTGCCGATTACGGTAAGCTCACCAATAAAAATCCCGATGAGCTGCTTGCCGGCGCTCGTGTTGAAATTGACAGTGCTAAAGAAGACCCCCGAGATTTTGCCTTGTGGAAACACGCGGCTGATGGCGATGTGGGTTGGGAGACGCCTTTTGGTT
>DATBNH010000560.1:0-7379 GCA_036554405.1 Cellvibrionaceae bacterium
CCCCGCCAATAGCACACGATTACCCTGATGGCTAACCTCCCACACCGAGCTTTGCGCGCACACCAGTGTGCTGAAGGCCAGCGATACAGCAACAACAAACCCTTTTACTTTCTTCATGTTTTCTCCTGAATTTAAAATTAATTGGCATCCAATAAAAATGTTACCGGGCCGTCATTGATCAACGATACCTGCATATTGGCAGCAAATACCCCCGTCGCCACCGGGTTATGTTGTGCTTTTAATTGTTGCACAAAATAGTCATACAAACTTTGCGCCACGGCAGGTTCGGCAGCGGTAGAAAACCCTGGCCGTAAACCCCGGCTGGTATCGGCCGCCAAGGTAAATTGCGATACCACCAACACACCGCCCCCTGCCTGCTGTACGTTCAAGTTCATTTTCCCGTCAGCATCGGCGAACACTCGATAGGCCAGCACCTTGCGCAAGAGTTTATCAGCCTGCTGCCGGGCATCATCTCGCTCTACCCCTAACAGTAACAGCAAGCCGGCGCCGATACTGCCAACCGTTTCTCCCTCTACCGACACAGCCGCCTGGCTAACCCGTTGAATTAAACTACGCATACACACACTACCTTGATAATTTTCGGTTTCCCGATTGCTTGCGATATTCGCTGGGCGTCATGTTAACTTTCTTCTTGAACAGGGTATTAAAAGTCGCCTTGGAGTTAAAGCCTACATCATACATAATATCGAGCACCGTTTTGCGGGCATTGGCCGGATCTGCCAGTAAACGCTTGGCCTCTTCCACACGATAACAATTAATAAATTCAAAGAAATTACAATCAAACTGGCGGTTGATAATTTCTGACAGCGCCCGTGGCGACATCTGCATTTGCTGCGAAAGCTTCTCCAGCGTCAGGCCCGCAATCAGATAGGGCTTATGGCCGACCATCCACTGGCGTAAAAACTCGGCCTGTTTTTGATCGCTTTGCTCGCGCTGGTGATCCTCGATGGGCGACCTGGTAAAATCGAGACCCTCGCAGACGCTGGAGTGACGCAAGCTGAAAAATATCAACAAGCTAACCAGCACAAAGGTCGTGTAATTACCGATTAAACCCATAATTTCAAAATCGGTGGAAATGCCGTATACCACTGACAGAATAACCAGAAAAATCACAATCACCGACCACAGGCGCAAGACGGTAAAACCCACCACCAAGATAGTCAGCCAGGATAAATCCAGCTTTTCAATGGCCGAGTAGTTGTGCTTTAAGTGGTAACGATAACGGCGAATCTCCAGCAAGCACATAATGCCCAACGCCATCCGGAACAGCTCCCGAAACAAGGTGACATAATTCATGTAGTGCGGGGCAATATACAGGTCGTAAGTCTCTTGCAAATGCTTTTTAGCGCTAAATTCCAGGCCATAATAGAACAGTATTTGATAGAGCAGGTAGGCAAAAAATGGCAGAAGATACAGTAAGTCCCAACGGGTGAGGCGATAATTTTTATACACCAGCGAGCGCGTATACCACAACAACAACGGCGCCTCCAGCCAGTAGCCAAAACCGAACAGATAAAACAAGTTAGGAGAAAACTCCAGCGCCACATAGCGAAACTCCGCGCCAAAACTGATGAGAATATCCAAAGGTATTGCCGCCTGCTGCAGCAAAAAAAACGCCAGCAATAAATTGGAAAGGCGATTTTCCCTGTTAACACTAATCAGCAGAATGGCAAAAAGAATACACTGGTAGGCCGTCATCAGTAAGACGACGTCATGGGTGTTAAAGATAACACTGTACATGGACAACTCTTTTCATTGTTATTTTTGGCACCGAAATCCTCTTTCGGCAGGCACGTCGCTTTGAGGTAATCATATACCGATTGCCCTATAGACACCATTGTGCATTACCTGTCTAGCGTTACCCACAACTTGTATACCCAATTGTATTTGGTATTTTACGTTTCCTTGACTAAGCTTAGCCACATACGGATTATGTAGAAGGCCAAGCCATGGCGTCGGAAGTCACTTCAGAAGATACCCCTCCACAATTACGTCGCAAAGAGCGGCGTTTGTTTTTATTTATTATTATTTTTCTGTTCCCGCTGCTAACTTTCGCCCTGGTGGGCGCCATGGGTTTTTCTATCTGGATGTATCAGCTCCTGATGGGCCCACCAGGTGCAGGCTAATCGCTCTTTCGTTGTAAACCAACAATAAATGGAATGCCCATGAATACCGCCAGCAACCGCATAGACGCTACCCCCATAAACCAACCACCCCTACATATTGCCAGCATGGCACTGCATGTACTACCGGCACACCTGACAGTGTTCAAAGCCTGGCTCACAACCCAGAGCCAGGTTGAAATTCACGCCGAAAGCGCTGAAGGCAAGGTGGTGGTGGTGATGGAAACCTCAGAACAACGCGCCATTAGCCAATGGCTTGACGATGCCAGCCAGCAGCCGGGGGTAATTAATGCCGCGCTGGTGTATCACGAAATTCTGACCGAGGAGACCAGCGCATGAACCTCACTCGCCGCGAGTTTTCCAAAGCCCAGGCCGCTGCCGTCGCCGCCGCTGCCCTGGGTTTACCTTTGCCCGCCAGCGCCAGCAATCTGGTCACCAATCGCGAGCTGACCACCCTGAAATGGAGTAAAGCCCCCTGCCGTTTTTGCGGTGTGGGCTGCGGGGTAATGGTGGCCACCAAAGATAATCAGGTAGTGGCCACTCATGGCGATGTGAAGGCCGAGGTCAACCGCGGCCTCAACTGCGTAAAAGGCTACTTCCTCTCCAAAATTCTCTATGGGCCCGACCGCCTGCATCAACCGCTGCTACGCATGAAAAACGGCCAATATGACAAGAATGGCGAGTTTTCGCCCATTAGCTGGGATACCGCCTTTGATATTATGGCGGATAAATTCAAGCAGGCTATTCGCGAACACGGGCCCGAAAGTGTGGCTATGCTCGGCTCCGGCCAGTGGACGATTTGGGAGGCCTACGCCGCCAGTAAATTGTTCAAAGGCGGCTTGCTCAGCAACAACCTCGACCCCAACGCCCGCCACTGTATGGCCTCGGCGGTGGGCGGCTTTATGCGCACCTTTGGTATCGACGAGCCCATGGGCTGCTATGACGATATCGAACACGCCGATGCCTTTGTGCTCTGGGGTGCCAATATGGCTGAGATGCACCCGATGCTCTGGAGCCGTGTGGCCGATCGGCGGCTATCATTTGAGCATGTGGAAGTGGTGGTGATGTCGCCCTACGAAACCCGCAGTTTCGAGTTGGCCGATGTGCCGATGATTTTCAAACCGCACACCGATTTGATAATTCTCAATTATATTGCCAACCATATTATTCAAGCCGGCAAGGTTAACCGCGAGTTTGTCGATAAGCACACCCGCTTTGCCCGAGGGCAAGATGATATTGGCTATGGCTTGCGTGCCGAAGACCCGCGCCAGGTTAACGCCAAAGGGGCGAGCAACCCCAATAGCTGGACGGACATCACCTTTGCCGACTTCGCCGAATTTGTTAAACCCTACACCCTGGAGCGAACCGCTCGCGAAACCGGCGTACCGGCCAACCGCCTGCAGCAGCTGGCCGAGATTTACGCCGACCCCAATAAAAAAGTTATGTCTTTCTGGACCATGGGCTTTAACCAGCACACCCGTGGGGTGTGGGCCAACAACATGGTGTACAACCTGCACCTGCTTACCGGTAAAATCAGCGAGCCGGGCAACAGCCCTTTTTCTCTCACCGGTCAGCCCTCCGCCTGTGGCTCGGCGCGAGAGGTTGGCACCTTCGCCCACCGGCTACCTGCGGATATGCTGGTAACTAATCCCGCACACCGCGCCTATGCCGAAAAAATCTGGAAACTGCCCGCCGGCGCCATACCCGCCAAGGTAGGCTTTTCGGCGGTGGAGCAGAGCCGCAAACTCAAAGACAGTGTGCTGCGTGTGTACTGGACGCAGGTGTGCAATAACGTACAAGCGGGCCCCAATCTGGCTCAGGAAATTCTGCCCGGCTGGCGCAATCCCGATGCTTTCGTGATTGTTTCCGATGTTTACCCCACGGTATCGGCCCAGGCAGCCGATTTGATTTTGCCCAGCGCCATGTGGGTGGAAAAAGAAGGTGCCTACGGCAACGCCGAACGCCGCACCCAGTTCTGGCAGCAACTGGTACCGCCACCCGGCGAGGCGCGCTCGGATTTGTGGCAATTAATGGAGTTGTCCAAGCGTTTAACTACCGACGAGATCTGGCCCGCCGAGCTGCTGGCCAAGGCACCCGATTACAAAGGCAAAACCCTGTTTGAGGTTTTGTTTACCAACGGCCAGGTGGATCAATTTCCGCTGTCTGAAACCAACCCCGATTTTCGTAACGACGAATCGCAGGCCTTTGGCTTTTATGTACAAAAAGGGTTGTTTGAGGAATACGCGCAGTTTGGCCGTGGTAAAGCGCACGATCTGGCACCCTTCGAGACTTACCATCAAGAACGCGGCCTGCGCTGGCCAGTAGTGGATGGCAAAGAGACCCGCTGGCGTTTTCGCGAAGGTTACGACCCTTACGTAGAAAAAGGCAGCGGCGTGCAGTTTTACGGACACAAAGATAACAAAGCCATTATTTTTGCCCTGCCTTACGAGCCACCGGCCGAGTCTCCCGACGAGGAATACCCCTATTGGCTCAGCACCGGGCGAGTACTGGAGCACTGGCATACCGGCAGCATGACACAGCGGGTGGAAGAGTTGAATCTGGCAGTACCTCACGCCTTACTGTACATGAATCACGACGATGCCCGTGCCCAAGGCTTCCGGCGCGGTAGCGAGGTGCGCATTATCAGCCGGCGCGGCACTTTGCGCGCGCGGGTAGAAACCCGCGGCCGAGTTAAACCGCCCAAAGGCTTGGTTTACATACCTTTCTTTGATGCCAACCGCCTGGTTTATAACCTGACACTGGATGCCACCGATCCGATCTCGCTACAGACCGACTTTAAAAAGTGCGCCGTCAGGCTCGAACTGATCAGCTTGGCATAGGAGGCCTTATGAAAAAGTTATTGTTACTGCTGCTGATCTTTCCCATAGCTCTCATTGCCAGCGATGTGATGTTAGACGCACCTGCACCCGATGGTTTGCGCCCTGGCGGCACTCTAGACACCAATGCGCCAGCACCTGACATTGCCGCTGAACGCTCCGGGATCAAACGCAGCACCCGCAACTGGCCCGAGCAACCGCCGGTTATTCCCCACAGCATTCGCGACTACCAAGTGGATAAGAATTTCAACCAGTGCCTGATGTGCCATAGCCGCAGCCAAAGTGTCACCACCGGCGCGCCTATGGTGAGTATCACCCACTATTGGAACAGAGACAGTCAACCGCTGGCGGCGGTATCGCCCCGCCGTTATTTTTGTACCCAATGTCATGTTCCCCAGCACGATATCAATCCCGCGAAAATAAGTCGCTTTCAGGGCATTGATCAGGTGCTGCAAAATACTCGCGAGCAGGCGCACTAAATCATGCTGAAATTTATCAAAGAATACTGGCGAATCTTTAATCGCCCGGCATCCTACATCAGCCTTGGCACCTTGAGCATGGGCGGCTTTATTGCTGGCATTATTTTTTGGGGTGGCTTTAATACCGCACTGGAGGTAACCAATACCGAAACCTTTTGTATTAGTTGCCACGAGATGCAATCGAATCCCTACCAAGAGTTGCGCACCACCATTCACTATACCAATCGCTCGGGCGTGCGCGCCATGTGCGCCGATTGTCATGTGCCCCACGACTGGACCTTTAAAATCGCCCGCAAAATGGAAGCATCCAAAGAAGTCTGGGGCTGGATTTTTGGCAGTATTGATACCCACGAAAAATTTGAAGCCAAGCGTCGGCACTTAGCCGAGCGCGAATGGCGACGCCTTAAGGCCAACGATTCGCTGGAGTGCCGCAACTGTCACGATTTTGAATACATGGACTTCACCCAACAATCACCGCGCGCCAAAGCCATGCACTCCACACTGCTGGCCAGCGGTGAAAAAACCTGCATCGACTGCCACAAGGGCATTGCCCATCACCTGCCTGATATGAAGGGGGTACCTATGGGCTACAGCGAACCTATGGAACCGTGGCAGGCGTATCTGGTAGGGCTAGAACAATAACAACCTTCAACTAATCATTGGCGTGAATGCTCACCCTTTGAGCGTATATATCCATAGCCGTCAACGCTAATCGACTGATTTGATCAGGCCACGGTAATGGGCTGTACTGCCTAAATCCAAAAGTGTGTAGCTACCCGCAGTTAGAGCCTGAGATCAGGTTTCACCAATGCTCGGCATATTGCCCCTCAGAATTTTGGTGGACAATAGGCCTTAGTGGGTTAGACTCTTGCACAGACCTGCAATGCTCAGGTAACCGATGACATAACAATAAATGCGGAGGTACAACTCTATGAGTGATAAAACACCACCTTCTGTGGCCAGCCTTTATTGGAAGGCCAATGTGCGGCTGATTTTTGGCTGTCTCTTCGTCTGGGCACTGGTGTCCTTTGGTTTTGCCATTCTGCTGCGTCCACTGCTTGCCGATATTGCCATCGGCGGCACCGACCTGGGCTTCTGGTTTGCCCAGCAGGGTTCGATTCTCACTTTTATCGCCCTGATCTTCTTCTACGCCTGGCGCATGAACCGCCTGGATAAAAAATTCGGCCTGGACGAGAAGTAACTTCATGAGTCAATTTGCGATCAACCTTCTGTTCGTGGGGGCATCTTTTGTCCTCTATATCGGTATTGCCATTTGGGCCAGGGCCGGCTCTACCAAAGAATTCTACGTTGCCGGCGGCGGCGTGCATCCGATCACCAACGGCATGGCCACCGCGGCAGACTGGATGTCGGCGGCCTCGTTTATCTCTATGGCCGGACTTATTGCCGCCGGTGGCTACGCCAACTCCACCTACCTGATGGGATGGACCGGTGGCTTTGTGTTGCTGGCCATGTTGCTGGCGCCTTACTTGCGCAAGTTCGGTAAATTCACCGTGCCGGATTTTGTCGGCGATCGCTTTTACAGCAGCCAGGCGCGACTGGTGGCAGTGATCTGCCTGATCACCGCCTCGGTCACCTATGTGATTGGACAGATGACCGGCGCCGGGGTGGCCTTTTCCCGCTTTCTGGAAATCAGCAACACCGCCGGCATCTGGATTGCCGCGGGCGTGGTCTTTCTTTACGCCGTATTTGGCGGAATGAAAGGCATTACCTACACCCAGGTGGCTCAGTATGTGGTGCTGATTATTGCCTACACCATTCCCGCCGTGTTTATCTCCTTGCAGCTGACTGGAAACCCGATTCCGCCGCTGGGGCTGTTCAGCACCCATACCGAGTCGGGCATGCCGCTGTTGCAAACACTGGATGAAGTGGTGCGCGAGCTGGGCTTTAGAGATTACACA
>DATBNH010000591.1:0-4830 GCA_036554405.1 Cellvibrionaceae bacterium
GGTGAGTCTGGTCTTTTGGCTCGGGCGAGATTCGCGCGGCGGCGGCGGGTACCAGAGACAGGGCCACAAAAGATGAAATAGCTACCGCTACCGCCAATACAAAACCGAACTCGCGAAACAGCCTGCCGGCAGTGCTGGGCAAAATGGCGATAGGCACAAATACTGAAATCAACACGGCAGTGGTAGCCACCACCGCAAAAAACACCTGCCGGGTCCCCAGCACGGCAGCAGCCCTCGGGCCCAGGCCCTGGCTGCGCCGGCGCTGAATATTTTCCAGCACCACAATAGCATCGTCCACCACCAGCCCGGTAGCGAGCACTAGGGCCAGTAACGTTAAAATGTTAATAGAAAAACCCAGTGCCCAGATGGCCGCCACGGTGCCCACCAGGGCAATGGGTATGGCAATACTGGGCACAAGGGTAATGCGAAAGGAGCCGATAAACAGCCAAATAGTAGCCACCACAATGGTGACGGTAAGCAGCAAGCTGGTAATTACCTCACTCACAGAGCCTTTAATAAAAGTGGCGTTGTCCTCGGTAACAATCAACTGCATATCGGTATAACGCTGATTAAGCGGCCCCAGTGCGCGATGGATACCTTCGGAAATTTCCAGGGTATTAGACTGCGCCTGACGCACCACGCCCATGCCCACTACCGGCTGGCCGTTGTAACGCACCAATGAGTCAGCATCGCGTGGGGTATAGAAAACCCGGGCCACATCGCCAATGCGTGTGTCACCCGCCAAAATCATATCGGCAATGGCCTGTTCGGTAATGGCGGTAGCATCAGCCCGCACCAGCAATTCCTGATCGTTAGAGCGAAAACTGCCACTGGGCACATCGAAGGGTGCGCTGCGCAATACATCGGCTACATTGGCCACATCCAAGCCAACACTGGCCAGTCTTACGGGGTCCACCACCACCCGAAGTATGCGCTCGCGACCGCCAAACACTTGCACGTCGGCAACACCGTTGACCGATATTAACTCGGGCACAATATCCCGTTCGATGCGCCGGGTCAGCTCGGTCTCTGACAGGGTATTGCTAATAGCGGCAATATTGATAATCGACTGAGCATCGGGGTCGGCCTTGGTAATCGTCAACCGTTCCACATCTTCCGGTAAGTCTCGTCGCACCCGGCTGACCGCTTCGCGCACTTCCGAGGCCGCATCGTTAAGGTCTACGCCGGGGTTAAACTCCAACCCCATACGAAAATTGCCCTCTTCGCTATCGGAAGTAATGCGGCGAAGGCCAGACACCCGCGCCACCGCACCCTCGACAATACTGGTCACTTCAGCGTCCATGGTTTCCGGTGAAGCGCCCGGGTAATTACCGCTCACCGATACATAGGGAAAATCCACATCCGGCAGTTCACGTACCTCTACCGCTAAAATAGCCGCCACCCCGGCCAGGGCGATCAATAGGTTAATCACCAAGACTAAAATAGGCCGGCGAATACTCAGGCTGGGCAGATCACCCGTTTCTGCGAGGGGTTGATTGGGTTCACTCACGGCGCGGTCTCCCCTTGCACGGAGGCGGTATTGCTACTCTCGTCGGCTAGGCTGAGCACTCGAATACGCATCCCCTCGCGCACGACGTGCACACCTTCGGTGACAACCGGCGTACCCTCGGGTAAATCGCCCTCCACCAGTACCCCTTCATCCTGTCGCTGCACCAGATTCACCGGTAAACGCTTGGTCTTGCCGTCCTCAATAATCCATACAAAAGCGCCCTCGCCGCCCCATTGCAGCGACACTTCGGGCACCTGCGGGTAGCGGTTGCCCTCCAGCGTCAGTCGAATACGAAAACTCATACCGGGGCGCAGCAAGTCATTGAGGTTGGGCACATGAGCACGCAACTGAAATGTACGTCGAGCCTCGTCCACTCGTGAGTCCACATCCACCACTGTGCCCTCGGCAATCGCAAACTGATCGCCCCATGTGGACAACTGAACGGTTTCACCCGCTGGCAGTTTGCCCAGCAGCATTTCTGGCAGGGAAAATCTCACCAGCAAGGTACTGCGATCATCCAGGGTGGTAATTTCTGTTTCCGGTCCAATCCAGGAACCGGGATCGATATTAGTCATACCCACGTGACCGGCAAAAGGCGCGCGGATGGTGTGATAATCCAGATCCACCTGCGCCCGTTGCAGGGCAATTTGCGCTCGCTGTACCGCGCTCTTGGCATCATCCAGGTCAGACCGGGTGACGCCACCACTGTCGATAGAGCGCTGAAAGCGATCCACCCGCCGCTCTGCTTCTGCCAACTCCACCTCCGCCAGCTGTACCGCCAGGCGTTCATCGCGATCATCCAGCCGCAGTAACACCTCATCGCGCTCCACCCAGTCACCTGTTGCAAATAGAACCTCAGACACCTCGCCTGTGACTGCTGGCCTGAGTGATACCGATTGCAGCGCACGCGAAGTACCTACCGCCTCGACAAAACTGCGCTCGGTGTCGTACACCGTCGGTTCGGTTACTACCATTTGCGGCGGTCGCTCATCCGGGCCACTGCCAGCATTATCGTCCGACTCAGCACAGCCCGACAAAGCCAATAACGAAACAACCACCAAGTACGCTGCACGGCAGCAGGAACTAATACCACTTGTCATAAAGTTTTCTTCAAACCCAGGTGAGCATCACCCGCTAACAGATTGATTTTCAGGTAATTTACTATACGTAAAGCCTACGCGAAAATCTCACAAATAACGAGATATATGCCAACCAACAGCGGGTAGTTAATGTAAAGAATAGTGAGATATTTTTACATTGTAGCGAGGCAATACCAGACAACTGCTCCCATGTTTGAGCTGTCTGTGATTAATACGCTCAAGCCTATTGGATATTTTTTTTACTAAATAGACTGTTCATCTGCCCCACCGAGTCAATATAAAAGCGGTTAAGAGCTTTAGCCTCGGCAAGCGTTTTCGCTCTGCGCCGCTATCGCCAATGTAACTTTATGTATGAAAGGATATGTTGAGTCGTGAATTGTTTCAGTGTTTCCCCTCGAAGTTACATCTAGGTCTGTGAATGAAAAAAACAGTATTATTTTTGCAAAAATAATACTGTTTTTTTCGTAATCTTTATCAATAAATTTCATGCCGATACAGGCACTTTGCTGCAGGCATAGTGGGCCTGCAGCAAAAATCAGCAACACGGATGATGATTACATAACCGCAAATTGTCGCTCCACGGCTTTGTGATCTACTCGCCATTGATCGTAAACCGCTTGCGCCATGGGCATGGGGAATATATCTTCCGTGCCGTTACGAATACCCTCAATAATATTGCGGGCCACTAGCTCGGGGGTGTCTTTCTCCATTTCCACGCCGGCCACCATGTCGGTATCTATGCCCGTGGGGAATGCCGCCTGCACGGTAATATTTTTGTTGTACAAACTGGCGCGCAGGGATAAGTGTGCAGACCAGGCGGCGGCCTTGGAAAGGTTATAGGCCGATAGTCCCGGCATACTCGCCAGCGATAAGACCGTGAGCACATTGCACAGGTCACCCTGCCCGCTGCGCTCCAGGTGGGGCACAAAGGCGCGCGCCACTCGCCAAAGTCCCTTCAGGTTAACATCCAGGCAGTGATCCATTTGTTTTTCGCTGACCTCTAAAATATCGCCAAAGGTAATCACGCCGGCATTGTTAATCACCAGGTCCAACTTTTCGATACTTGCGGCCAAAGCCTCAACACTGGCCGAATCTGTCACATCCAGAGCCACCGCCTGAATTCGCGGGTCGGTTATCGTCACTTGCCGGGGATCTCGGGCGGCGGCATAAATGCGGCCCACGCCAGCCTGTAGCAGTTGCTCAACCAGCGCTTTGCCCAACCCGCGGTTGGCACCGGTCACCAGTACATGTGTATTGTTCAGTTGCATAGTATTTCCTTTCTATTGATGGGTTTGTCATGGACAGCGTCATGCTATTACTAAACGAAAAATCAACAAAGTGATTGAAATACATTTAATTAATGCAAATAATACATTAATGGATATTAATAACCTTCAATTACTGGTACAGGTAGCCGAGGCTGGTAGTTTTACCGCCGCCGCTCGCCGCCTGGGTGCCGACCCTTCGCAGGTATCGCGCAGCATTGCCGGGCTGGAGCGCGAGTTGGGTTTTTTATTGTTTCACCGCAGTACCCGCAAGCTCGCGCTGACAACAGCCGGCGCCAGTTATATAGAGCGCCTTTCGCCATTGCTGGAGGAGTTGCAACTGGCCCGCGAGGCCGCGCGTGAGCAGCAATACCAGCCAGCGGGAAGGCTTACGCTTACCGCCTCAACGGCGTTTGGCCAAACCTGTGTACTGCCTTATATGATGGAGTTTCAGCAACGCTACCCAGAGATACAGCTGGACCTGCGTTTCACCGATGCGGTGCTGGATATTATCAGCGAGCAGATTGACCTGGCCTGCCGCCTTACCTCCAATGCCGATCCGAATTTGGTGGGTAAGAAGCTCTTCCCTACCTGTTTTTGGGTTTGCGCCAGCCCCGCCTATTTGCACAAAGCGGGCACGCCCACGCTGCCGCATGAGTTGGCCGCACACAAGGTGTTGGCGATAAACTTACCGGGGTATCGCGAGCGCTGGTTGTTTCAAGACAGCTTGGGTGAATTGAGCAAAATACCTCTGCATCCTGCTCTACTGGTATCCAATGCCATCGCCTTGCGGGAGGCGGCGCTGCTGGATATGGGGATTACCCTGTTGGCCAGTTGGCTGGCAGAAGGGCCGCTCAGAAATGGCGAGCTGGTAAGATTGTTTCCAGGTTATCAGTGCACCGCCAGCGATTTTCAATCGGCGGCCTGGTTACTCTATCCTTCCCGGCGGTATATT
>DATBNH010000674.1:0-6071 GCA_036554405.1 Cellvibrionaceae bacterium
GGTAACGGTGGCGCCCATGCACCGGCGGTGTATCCGGCGGCAGAGCCGGGTGTGGTGGCGGTTACTGCTGTGGATGCGGTGGGCAGGCGCTATCGTCACGCCAATACCGGTGAGTACATTGATGTGGCGGCCCCTGGTGTAGATTTATGGTTGGCCAACAGTCAGGGCAGTGGTTCTTATCGTTCCGGCAGCTCTTACGCCACCGCCTTTGTGACCGCTTTTATGGCACTGCAGGCACAAAGCGGAGCGATTAACTGGGCCGACAATACTCGGGATTTGGGCGAAGCAGGCCGAGACCATCATTTTGGTTGGGGGCTTTTGCAGTGGCCACAAACTCTCCCCACATGCGATTAATGCAGTCTCCTGCCAGAACACGGGTTAGTTTAGGATTTTCATAAACACTGTGAACCTTTTGCGCTGTGGTGCCGACCTACAGGCAGTAGTTCACATTCATCAGGAATCAGGTTATGAAAATTCAACACACATTTAAATCCATACTAAGCCCAGTGTTCTTGGTCTTACCCCTTTTGTGTACCCATGCGGCGGCGGATTCCTGGGTGGACAATATTGCTTTGTCTAGCGAAGGTATTATTGGTGTGAGTGTTAAAAACACCTCTGCCAATAAGTCGGTTAACGCGGTAACGCTGGCACCAGCCGGACAAAATTTATCTTTGTCATTAACGGGCGTTATCGACTGCGCCAACAATGCCCATGTGTATCAGGGTATCTTACAGTTCCAGTCTGAACAGGCCTGGGGAAAAATGAACATGGGCACGGACAGCGCTAATCTTCCCGGTGCGTTGCATAGCCAGACCATTGTTAATAACACGCCGGCGCTGACCAACGGCCCCAATAAACAGAATATCAGTAAAAACTGGCACGTACCTTTAGCGGCGGTAAAACAGGGAAACAATGCCTTTGATCCGGTGGCCATTGTGCAAGAGGGCTTGCAAAAATTTAAGGCCCAGGGCGGCAGTGAGGTAGATTTTTACCGTCAGAATCGCAGTTTCAGTAAAGACGTCAGCGTATCGCTATTGGGCAGCTGCGGCAGGCCTGGTAAAGGGCCCGCCACTTGGGGTGTTAATGGCTATGTGAATACCTGGATGGCCTCAACAGTCATATCAGTAATGGTCAACTACCAGGCAGACCCAGCAGTATTTGCCCTTAATGCGCAAATGGGGGGTAATGCAGGGCCAGGCGGTATTCAAGCTCAACCTAAAAGCCCACCGGCGGCACCCGAGGGCGGTTTTCAGTCGGCTTATAATCCGCTGGTAATTACCGAGGCCAGCTTGCAGGCGCATACCCCCAATTACAGCGGTCAGTGCCCCAAAGACTTGAGCTTTACCGTACGCTATAAAGGCGGTGGCAAGGGTATGGTGCGCTATCACATAGTGGAAAATGGTCAGACCGCGCATATGTCTGCCCCCATGCCGTACAACAGCACTAACGGGTGGCGTCAGCATCAGTTTACCTTTGGTATTCTGGCCAATGCCCAAACCATTAACCAGAAAGTGAACCGCAATTTCCGTTTGTTTTTTGAAGTTAAAGAAGACGGTGATGCCGACTTTGACTGGAATAAAATTTCCCAGCTAGACTCGCTCAATTGGTCGCATACCTGTCAGGCGCGGGCAAAAGTAACGCCCGGTGGTACCACGGTTGCGCCCAACAACACACAGAATCAACATGATCGTAGTACAGGAAAGCGTGCTCCCAACCCAACGGACAGTCGCCGGTAAGTTTGAGTTGGCATGATGATTGGGAGGCATTGCCTCCCTTTTTTGTGGAAAGGGATTATGGCTTAATCACTTTCATTTTTCTTCACTTCGCGCAGTAACACTTGTAAGGTGGTCGAGTGAAACTCCCGCCGATACAGAATAGCCACAACAACGGCCACAGCGGCAATAAAAATCCAGGTGTTAAAAAACCAGGGCAGCACCGCCAGTGAAAAATAATAGGCGCGTAAGCCGTAATTATAACTGTGTCCGGCCTGATCAATAACCTTGGCGGTGCTGACCGCGTAGCGGTAACGTTCCGTTTGTGAGACGCTGTCGTCATACGGGGCCGGTGCGGCGCCCAATACAATAGAGCAAAACCCATATTGACGCATTGACCAGGTGAGGGTAAAAAAAGCATAAACGTAAATCAGTAGTAACAGGAATACTTTTATCTGCAGTTGGTAGGCTGACATACCCTGATTGGCAAAAGGCAGCGCTGAAATAGTGTAATAGACCTGCTCGATAGAGGCCATAATGGTGATAATACCGGCAATAATCAAAATGGACGTGGAAGCCAGAAAAGAGGCGTTGCGCTCCAGGCTGGCGATTAGCGCGGTATCGGCAATGCGGTTATCGCGCTTGAGCATAGCCACCATCCAGTTTTTACGGTAGATGTGTAATACTGATGCCAGGCAGTGGCTGTTTTTGGCTTTTTTTCGTGCGAAATGTGCATAGCCGGCCCAAGCCAGGACAAACCAGAGACTGGCGGCAATATTTAACAGCTCATGGGGAGTCACAGGTAAATCCTTTGTTGTGGGTGCACTGGTATCTTAGCGCACAAGCCGGGCTTGGTGTATGACTTTGCTGTGAAATAACGCACTCATTGCACCGGGCTGGTGAGGCGTTTACTCTGGACGTAAATTACCGCTTTGATCAGGAACATTATTCAATGCAACAACCACACGCAAATCGGCCGGCCCCCGTCTCTCGCTGGTGGGAACCGGTAAGTATCAAGCAGGGGCAATGCTGGCACTATGCTATTGGGCCATTACAGCTGTATTTGCAGCGTGGCAATGAACAATGGCTGTTGGCATGGGAGCAAGCTGCCGGCACTGAAAATGACCATAAATTGAGCTCCGGTGAGATAGAGGCTATGCCCTGCGGTTTGCCAGCTGCTCGTTATGTATTCAAAAATCCGCCAACAGATTTTTGCCTTACCCCCAGATTGCTGGAGCGCCCGGTAGTGGTGAAGACCCATCAGCCGGTGCATGTGCCACCGGGTGAGCGCATGGTATTTTATATCAGCTCTCCGGTTTGTGTCACAGTGGCTTTGTCGCCATCAGCCGTTGTGCTACAAGAAATTCCTACGCTGCGCTTGTCGGATACCTGGTTTGGTCCATCAACCCTCATCGGGGAGCTGTGTTATGCCGATAAAACCCAAGCGCGCAACAGCCGCGCCGAAGTGCCGTTGCGCCCCCACCGGGCAGTCACACCAATAACCATTCACAATAGTTCTAAAGAGCTATTAACCATTGAAAAATTGAGTATTCCTGTGCCTTATTTGTCAGTCTATGGTTTGACCGATGGCACCCTCTGGACCGATTCGGTGTTATTGGAGCATACCGAGGCCGGGCAGCTGGCAACGTTAAAAATCACCAAAGACTTACCCGAAGGTGTAAGCGCCGGTGATTTATTAACTGAAGCGAGATTGGTGCTACAAAAAGGCAGCCTGGTGCGAGCTTTTGCCAGTATGTTTTCCGATTAACCAGGTGCCGAGAGAGAATCATGGTTGAATATTTACAGGTATTTTTTGAGTCTGAACGCTTCTTTAGTGTAGTAAAAGCTGCTTTGCTGATAATCGTGGGTTTTTTAGCGGCAAGTCTAGCGGCGCGCGGTGTTTATAAATTAATGCTTGGGCATTTTTCTGTGCATCATCTGGTGTTGTGTAAACGCCTGACTTACTGGGTTGTGTTGTCACTTTTTTTGGCCTCGGCGTTGCGCGAGCTGGGTTTTAGCCTGGGGGTGTTGCTGGGTGCTGCGGGGGTGTTAACGGTAGCCATTGGTTTTGCCTCGCAAACCTCGGCATCTAACTTAATTAGCGGCCTGTTTTTAGTGGGTGAAAGACCCTTCGAATTAGGTGATGTGATTAAGGTGGGTGCTACCACCGGCGAGGTTCTCTCTATTGACTTGCTTTCGGTAAAATTACGCACCTACGACAATTTATATGTACGTATTCCTAATGAAAGCTTGATCAAAACCGAAATGGTTAATCTCACACGCTTTCCTATTCGCCGCTTCGACTTATTGATAGGCGTAGCTTATAAGGAAGATATTGCCAAAGTGCGCGAGGTGTTATGCAAGGTGGCTAATGCTAACCCTCTCAGTTTGGATGAGCCAGAGCCTATGTTTCTGTTTTCGGGCTTTGGCGCTTCTTCACTGGATATTCAATTTTCCGTATGGGGCAAGCGCGAAAATTTTCGTGACCTGCGTAACAGCTTTCAAGAAGAGGTTAAGCTGGCATTTGATGCGGCTGGTATAGAGATTCCCTTTCCTCATAGCACGTTATATGTTGGGAGTGAAACCGAGCCTTTCCCTGTGCGTATGGTCGTTGCAGAAGAAAATACAGACGCTAAAAAGTCAAACGATAAACCCAAGTAACATTCACCCTGAATACACTGGAGATTCTATGCTGCGCGATTTGATTCATACCTATCCGGAGTTGGCGGCAATTTTAGTGCTAGTGCTGGGTGTAGTGTGCGGCAAGCTTGCCGAGATAGCCGTGCGACGCCTACTGTTATTTATCGATAAATTGGTAAGTACTTACGGCAGTCGCGATCGACACAGAGTCTCTACGGTTTTCCAGCAGGGCTTTCCTTTACTGGTTTTTGCTATGGTGCTGGTGTTGGCCGCAGTGATTGCGGTGCGTCTTTTGGATATTGCTCAGCTTACTGCCTGGCTGGATGCGCTGTTATCTTACCTGCCACGCTTTGTACTGGGTGTATTTATCATTGGTATCGGCAATGTGCTGGGTGCACTGCTGCGCAATCTTACCGCCGGGGTATTGGCACGCGGCGATGTTAATGCGCTCTTGCCGCGGTTAGTGCATGTGGGTGTGGTGATGGTAGCAGTTATCACCGGCTTGCAACATCTGGGTATTGATATTTCATTTATTACGCAGCTGTCATTAATCGTACTTGCCTCCTTACTCGGTGGTTTATCCATCGCCTTCGCCTTGGGTGCTCGCCAGCATGTGGCCAATTTGGTGGCACAGTCAGAGCTGGCCCGTTATCGTAGCGGTGAACGTTTGCGTATCGATGAAGACGAGGGTGTGGTGGTAGATATCTATCGCACCGGCATTACCCTGGCGACTGCTGAAGGTCTGGTTTCTATTCCCTCGGCGCGACTGGCCAGCGGGCGGGTAGTGCGCATAAGTAATAACGCCGAGGAGGTGTAATTCAGTGGCAGAAGTTCATCCACTTAAATTAGCGTACGCTCGCGACTACTCCGGTGAATTGGCGAGTTTTCTCGCCACACAAGGCGCTGATGCCATCGATGCCGCACTTGGCGATTTGCCTGCGGACGTAGCCGCCTCGGTAGTGGCAAAATTACCCCACGGTTATTGTATGCGCGTACTTGCGGCCGAGAGCGAAGAAAACCTCGGGATCTGGCTTAATGCGGCGAGCCTTGACGATGCCCTGGTATTGTTATTACACATGGATCAGTCGCGTCGCGCGCAAGCCCTGGCTACGCTGGGAAAACGCAGGCGTCGCACGCTGGAACAATTAGTAGTCTACCCCGAAGACACTATAGGGGCGCTGGTGGAGCCCGGTGTTAAACGTTTACATGCGGCTATGCCACTGGTTGAAGCGGTAGCCATTTTACGGGCCGAGGAACATACACCAGAGGAGCCTATCTGGTTGGTGAATGATGTCGGTGTGTATCTGGGGTTACTGGATTTTGGCGCCGCCTTAATTGCCCGCTCGGACGCGCTCAAATTGTCTGCGTTTTTGATACCGGTTAAACCCCTGCGCGCCGAAACGACGCTGGTTAACGCTCGCGATTTTCACGAGTGGTTAAAGCATCCGGCAGTGCCGGTAACGGATCATCTGGAACATTTATTGGGCAGCGTATCGCGGCAGCGTTTGATATCGGCACTGGAAGGTAGCCGCGGAATTGATCACGGCTTAGCCGAAGGTATGGGTGATTTGGTGGGGCAGTATTTTCGCGTATTAGGCGTGTGCATTGGTGATCTTTTTGGCGCGCGAGGCCCCAAGCGATGACAGACGCTATCAGTATTGAAAATACTTTCTTACGCCGCTATCCAGTGGCGGCTGCCGAGCAATTGGAGCAGTTGCC
>DATBNH010000304.1:0-7413 GCA_036554405.1 Cellvibrionaceae bacterium
CAAAAACACTATGAAGATACCATTCAATACCTGCTGGACAACAATGCACCGCTCGACGGCATAGGCATGCAGGGGCACTTTAGCAGCTCGCCCACCGCCATACCGCGTATTTTTGAAATTGTTGAGCGGTTTCACCAGCAGTTCCCGGATCTTGCTATCCGTACCACCGAGTTTGATGTGGACACCCTGGACGAACAGCTGCAAGCCGATTACACCCGCGACTTTATGACCATGTTTTTTAGTCACCCGGCAACTGTGGGTATACAGAAGTGGGGCTTTTGGGCCGGTGCGCACTGGCGTCCATCGGCCGCCATGTACACCCTCGACTGGCAGGAAAAACCCAATGCCCTGGTCTGGAAAGAGCTGATTTTCAATACCTGGTGGAATGATTTTACAGGTGCTACCGACAGTAATGGCGAGTTTAGTGCGCGCGGTTTTTATGGCACCTACGAGGTAACAGTGAACCACAATGAAACGGCGGTAAGCTGCTTATTTGAGCTCACCCCCGAAGCCTCTGCGTTTATTGTACCTATGGACGCATCCTTACTGACTGACGGAATGTGCCAGCAATAAACAATAGCCCTCGGCCAACGGCCGAGGGCTATTGCTGCTCAGTTGATGCCGATTTGGCTGGCCGATAATTTTCTTCCAGCTCATCCAATTTGCGGGCCACATCACCGGGCGAGCCGGTATTGCGGGCCAGTAAACTGTAGGCAACAGGCACCACAAACAGCGTAAACAGTGTAGCCGCTATAACGCCGGAGATAACCACCACACCAATCACCGCACGGGTTTCAGAGCCTGCACCCGATGACAACACCAATGGAACGGCGCCGGCGGCGGTAGTGATGCCGGTCATTAAGATGGGGCGTAAACGGGCAGAAGCGGCCTGCTCCAGTGCCTCCATAAATTCCACCCCGCGATCACGTAACTGATTGGCAAACTCGACAATCAAAATACCGTTTTTAGCGGCGAGGCCAATCAACATAACCAACCCGATTTGCGAGTAGAGATTCAGTGAATTACCGGTGACAAATAGCCCCAACAAACCACCGGCAATGGCTAATGGCACCGTCAGCATAATAACAAACGGATGCACATAACTTTCAAATTGTGCGGCCAGTACCAAAAAGGTAATGAGAATGCCCAATACAAAAATGAACAATACCGAGCTGCCTGCCTCCTGAAATTCCCGCGATTGGCCTTTGTAATCGATGACTGCATTTTCTGGCAGATGCTCGGCCACTAACCCTTCTAGGTAACTCAGTGCTTCGCCCAGGTTGAGGCCATTGTCCAGATTGGCTTCGATGGTCAAGGCGCGAATACGGTTGTAACGATTAAGTTGGCTGGCATCGGCAAACTCGCGGATAGTGACAAGATTGGCCAAAGGAATTAACTCACCACTGTGCTCAGAGCGCACATAAATATTTTCAAGATCTCCTATGGTGCGCTGCTCTTCACGTTCACCTTCAAGCATAACCTCGTACTCTTCCCCTTCTTCAATAAAGGTCGTCACACGACGAGAGCCGAGCATGGTCTCCAGGGTCTGACCCACATTGCGCACACTCACGCCCAGGTCGGCGGCGCGATCACTGTCGATTTCCACTTCAACCTGTGGCCGGGTTTCTTTATAGTCCCAGTCCAGGGCGGTAAGGCCCGGGTTATCTTGCTCTATTTTTTCAAGCAGAATGTCGCGCCACTCGCTGAGCTGCTGATAGGTGCCGCCACCAATCACAAACTGTACAGGCTTTTGTGCCGATGAACCAAAGCCCTGACGCATCACCGGAAAGGCGGTAACACCGGGCAAATCTGCCAAATCGTTGCGCACATCATCCATAATGTCAAAGCCGCTGCGACGCTTGTCAAAATCATTGAGCGTGGCAATCACTATGCCACTGTTAAAACGCTCCAATGCCCCCCACGCTCGCGGTGCACGCACTAACAAACGATTGATTTCCTCATCGTCTACATACTTCATCAAACGCGCTTCAATCTCGTCCATGTACTCGGTCATATAAGAAAAACTTGCGCCTTCCGGACCGTTGACCATCACAAAAAAGGCACCGCGATCTTCACGCGGCGCATACTCAGACGGTAGCTGCTGACCCAACCATAAGGTGCCACCCAGCAAACCTAAAAATACTACCACCAAAATACCCAAGTGTTGCAAACAGGCATGCAGGGCACGGGCGTAGTAATGGCGCAGGCAAATAATGCCTTGGTCAATTTTTCGCACCAGCCAGTTTTCATCCTGCTTTTTCTTTAATAGTTTGGATGCCAGCATTGCCGACAGGGTAAGGGCCACTATTGAGGAAAATGCCACAGCGGCGGCCATGGTTAGCGCGAACTCTGAAAATAAACGACCCACATCGCCGGTTAAAAAAGCGATAGGAACAAATACCGAAATCAACACCAAAGTGGTAGTGACCACCGCAAACCCCACCTCGCGGGTGCCATCATAGGCGGCCAATAGCGGTGGCTTACCTTTTTCTTCAATATGCCGCACAATGTTTTCCAGTACCACAATGGCATCATCCACCACCAAACCAATAGCCAGCACCAATGCCAACAGCGTTAACAGGTTGACGGAAAAACCCAATACCGCCAACACCGAAAAAGTGGCAACAATAGACACAGGAACGGTGACCGCAGGAATCAGCATGGCGCGCACACTGCCGAGGAAGAGATAAATCACCAGAATAACCATGGATATGGCAATGGCCAAGGTAAAGTACACTTCCTTTACCGCTTGCTCGACAAATACCGAGCTGTCAAAACTCTGTTCAAGACTCATGCCTTCGGGCATATTTTCGTTGATGCGTTCCACCTCTTTATGGGCAGCGCGGGCCACATCAATAGTATTAGCGGTAGACTGTTTGACGATACCGATGCCCACCATCGGCACCCGATTGCCGCGAAAAATATTGCGATCTTCCTCTGTGCCTCTAACCACGCTGGCCACATCGGCCAAGCGTACCAGGTAACCATCTTCGCCACGCATTAATACCAGTTGCGCGAAATCTTCGGCGTTGTTGTAACTGCGTGCCATACGCACAGTAAAATGTCGCTGATCCGATTCAATACTGCCCGCCGGCAGCTCTACGTTTTCAGCCCTTAACGCTTGCTCTACATCATTGACCGTTAACCCGCGAGCCGCGAGCTCTTGCCGGTCGATCCAGATACGCATGGCATAGCGCTGCTCGCCACCAATACGCACTCGCGCTACGCCATCGATTACTGAAAACTGATCCAGTAGATAGCGTTCGGCATAATCGGAAAGCTCGGGCACTGTGCGTCCGACGCCGGCCAGATTAAACCAGACCACCACATCTTCGTCAGAGCTGACTTTTTGTACTTCAGGCGGATCTGCCTCGGTGGGTAGGTTGTTAACCACACGGGCGATGCGATCGCGAATATCATTGGCAGCGGCATCGATGTCGCGGCCTATGTTAAAACGTACTGTGACATTGGAGCGGCCATTTTCACTGGATGACTCAATGTACTCGATGCCTTCGACGCCGGAAATGCGATCTTCAATAACGCGGGTTATTCGGCTTTCGACCACCGCCGCGGCCGCGCCTGGATAGTTGGTGCGAACAGACACCACTGGCGGGTCGATATCCGGATATTCGCGCAGGGTAAGGCGATCAAAAGACAAAATACCCGCAGCTAGAAGCAACAGAGAAATAACCGAGGCAAATACTGGCCGCTTGATAGAGACATCGGAGAGCAGCATGATTAATTCTCCTGCTCGCCAGCGCCGTTAAGCATGGGCCGCACCGGATCACCACCGGATTCCTCGGCTAAAATAGTCACCGGTTGGCCGCTGCGCACACGTTGTAAACCGTGGGTAACTACACGCTCACCGGCACTTAAGCCTTCGGTAATTTCGACGATCCCCACCTGGCGCTGACCGATACTGACGCGGCGCTCACGCGCCTCAAAGTTGCCCTCTGCCTCTTCAACCACAAATACCGAGTGCACACTGCCCACAGTAACCAGTGCCGACTCGGACACCACCAGGGTTTCGCGCTCGCGCGTTTTCAAAGTGACGTTCATTAAAATACCCTGTTTGAGCAGGCGCTCTTCGTTAGGCAGCAAGGCACGCACGGTAATGGCGCGCGTCACCGGGTCGACCTGATTGTCGATACTGAATACTTCGCCCTCAAAAACCTCACCGGGAAATACACGGCTGCGAGCACTGATAACCAAACCTGTATCCAGATCGTTGAGGTAAACCGCAGGCACGGTAAAATCGAGCTTCATGCGACTGTCGTCGTTGAGGTTGGTAATTAAATCACCGGGGCTAACCAGAGCACCCACACTTATATTGCGCAAACCTACAAATCCACTGAACGGTGCTTTTAAGCGTAAATCTTCAAGCCGCGCTTCAATGGCGGCGTAGCGTGCCTTGGCCGATTCGTGCTCGCGCACGCGCTCATCCAACAGTGATTGCGAGGCCGCGCCCTGGGCGGCCAGAGAACGCACTCGATCCAGTTGCTTGCGCGATTCATCAGTATTGGTGCGCGCCTCTTCCAGCAACGCCAGCTCTTCGGCACTGGTCATCTCAACCAGTACCTGTCCGGCTTCAACCCGCTGGCCATCATTAAAATTGATGCGAGTAACGGTTTTGGTGGTGTGCGAAGTCAGGCGAATACTTTCGTTGGCACGCAGCGTACCCAAAGCTTCAACCTGTCGGCTCATAGGTTGCAGCTTGACCGATTGCACAATGACTTGTGGCGCGTCGGACTGAGCATAAGTAAAAACACCGGCGCTCAATAAGCCAATCAGGGCAATAATAGGCAGTTTTTTCATCGACAAACTCTACTGGAAGGGTAAATAACATTAGCTAATAGTGATCATTCTACGTTAAGCATCCGACAGGGAGCCGACTGCGGTGAGCAAGTTAACACTTATTTACCCCCAGGCCACTGTATTACTCGAAAGCGTCGGCAATAATGCGGCTATTACGCTGAATAGTCGGTTTTTCCGAGCACAGCTACAATGCAAACGTATTCAGTCGATCACCCATACGGCTTGTGGCACACTGGTGGACTTTACTTATAACCTATCAATAATAACCGGAGGGGCTGATGCGCACTGGGCCGAAAGTCATTATCACACCTGTTGTTTTTTCTCTTATTGCCAGCGTTCTGTTACTGCTTCAAGCCTGTCAGCACCCACCCGTGAGCGCTGCACAAAAACAACAGATTAATGAGCCATTACCGGCCTTTCGTTCCACCCTCGATGGCAAATCGCGTGTGCTGACGCTTGCTCCGGGTAATGGTGTGCGCACAGCTTATGACACACAGGCAGGCACCCTTTACCGGGTGTGGAGCGGGCAGGTAGCATTGGCCGGTGCTGTGTTTGATGCTCGCCACGGGCCGCAGCCAAACGCGACGGGCAGCAACTATCTGATAGACGATACCGCTTTCTGGAGCGGCCCAGTGCGATATCGCGGCCATCAAATCCTGGGCGATCAGGTGTCGCTGCTCTACAGCCTGGACGGCGATGGCTGGCAGGCCAAGATTGAAGAGACCCCCAGCGCTACAATACGCGCAGGCAAGGTTCAGCTTAATCGCCAATTCACTGTCAGCGGCCTGCCCGAGGGTCAATGGATTACTCTGGCAGGGCTGGCCCGGGCCAGTGACTATACCGCCAGCGGAAGCGGACAGGTACGTGGCAACACCTTAAGTCTGGGTAACGGCAAGACCACTCTCGGCGCGACATTCGATCCATTGCCAGACCTACCTGAACAAAAGGCCCCTGCAGAGCACCCGGGGCTGGTACTGATTAACAACAGCGACTGCGCCGCCTGTCACAACCCCGACGTAACCACCGTGGGGCCATCTTACGCCGCTATTGCCCAGCGCTACGGCGCCAGCGATAGCACCATGCTGGCCCAGCGTATTATTGAGGGCGGTAGCGGTAATTGGGGGCAAGTCCCCATGACCGCACACCCGGCGCTTAGCGCCGACGATGCCCTGCAGATGGTCAATTACATCTACACCCTGAAGCCCCAGCCAGTGGAGAGTGACAGCGACACGCCCTGGTTAACCCATTTACCTGCAGCCCCCGCTCACCTGCAAGCCCAGACACCGGTGCTTGAGCAAAACTTAGCGGGCGCGCTGGTGTATTTACACTATTTCACTGGCGACCAGCCCAATCTAGAAAACCTGCGAAACACGGCGCCGGCCTACGCTGCTCATAGTCGGCAAATACATCTGCCCTCCGTAGAGGATATGTCACCCGGCGTGGAGCGTTTTGCCCTGCAAGTAAAAACCCATTTGGCTCTGGATAAACCACTGGATAGTGTTTTACGGCTGGTAAGCGACGATGGCGCCTACCTGTATCTCAATGGCGAGCGTACTATCGACAACTGGGGCTTTCATGGACCGGTACCCGTGGATGCCAAGGTAAACCTGCCAGCAGGCTTGCACCCGCTGGAGATTATTTATTTTCAGGGCACCATGGGCGCAACGCTATCGCTGCAATGGCTAAACCCCGGCAGTGGCGAGTTTGAATTACTGCCTGAATCCATGCTGTTGGCCACCGACGCCGATGTACGCGAAGTGCGGCCAGTGATCACCGACCCGGACATTGTTAAATCCATTCCCGGCGACACCCGTGAAGTCGCGGGTATACACCCTGCATTTGATCGCTATCAGGCCCGGCCCGACGATTTTAAGCCCATGGTCAGCGGCATCGATTTTTTCCCCAATGGCGACATGGTGCTGGCCACCTGGGATCGAGAGGGCTCCGTGTATCGGGTAGAAAACTACACCGCCAGTAACCCGGCCGATATTCGCGCTACGCGCATCGCCAAGGGCCTGGCCGAGCCGCTGGGCATTAAAGTGGTCGATGGCGATATTTATGTGATGCAAAAACAGGAACTCACCCGGCTGGTGGACGAAACCGGGGACGGCTTAATTAACCGCTATGAAGTGGTAGCCAACGATTGGGAGGTAACCGATAATTTTCATGAGTTTGCCTTTGGCCTGGAATATAAAGATGGCTGGTTTTACGCCACCTTTGCCACCGCCATTTTACCCGGCGGAGCCAGTGCCAACCCCCAGGCGGCCGGGCGTGGTAACGCGGTGCGCATCCACAAAGACAGCGGCGCAATCGACTTTATCGCCCAAGGCCTGCGCACGCCTAACGGCATTGGCTTTGGCACCGACGGCGGCTTGTTTATCAGTGACAACCAGGGCGACTGGTTACCGGCCAGTAAAATTGTGGAGCTGACTTCCGGGGCCTTTTACGGCTCGCGCTCGGTGGATTTTGCCGGTACCGAAGGCCTTACCGAAACCCTGCCAGTGGTGTGGCTGCCGCAAGATGAAATTGGCAACTCACCGGGCGAGCCTGCGCTGTTGAATGTGGGGCCATACCAAAACCAGATGATTCACGGCGAAG
>DATBNH010000684.1:0-2041 GCA_036554405.1 Cellvibrionaceae bacterium
CGCAATGCTGAGAAAGGTGGTTTTTCCCGATCCCGAGGGGCCGGTGACTGCTACAAATTCGCCCTGCTTGACTTCAAGGTTAAAATCTCTAAGCGCATGGGTTTCAATCATGTCCGTGCGATATATTTTTTTAACAGCTTGCATGGTTAACATGGTGATTTCCTTTTATTTAAAGTTTTTAAATATTTACGGTTCACTGGCTAATGGTTAGTACATCTACGGTGTTGTTAACATCAACACTGGAGACAATCACCTGATCGCCCGGATCCAAACCTTCCAGAATTTCTATGTGGCGTAAGCTGCGGCTACCCAGGGTGACCGGTATTTTTTCGGCACGGGCTTCGCGCACCACAAATACATAACCACGAAAGCTGTCGAAAAAAGGGCCGCGCTCCAGCATTAAAGTATCGGGTTTGTTTTCCAGTTTAATGCGCGCGGTCAACCGCTGATTTTGCCGCAACCGCGGCGGCATTTCGCCGCTAAAACGAATGCGCGCGGTCACCACACCCCCTACCACTTCCGGGGAGATCGCGGTCAGCACGCCGGCGAATTCTTCGCCATTCAGTTGAATGTCGGTGGCCATACCTGCGTTAAGCTCGCTGGCCATACCCTCGGGCACTGAGGCTTCCACTTCGTACGCGGTTAAATCCACCACTGTGATCAGGGCCTGATTGGCGGCTACTGCCTGTTTATGATCCACCTGCACATTGCCCACCATGCCCTCCACTGGCGATATGATTTTCAGAGCCTCAACGCGTCTTTCCAGTGCTTTGATAATCAGCATCTGACTGTCAGACTGCAGTGCCAGAGAGCGATCGTAAAAGGCCAGGGAATCATCCGATAAGGCCAGGCTTTGGCTGGCCTGCTCGTGCTCCAATTTCGCCCGCGCCAAGTCATCCAGCACTTTTTCATAATCGAGGCGGCTGATGATTTGTAGCTCCCAGGATTGATCGGCGCGACGCTTTTCTCGCTGCATGGCTTTCAGTTGCACCTCGGCCATGGCACGCGCTTGCTCCTGTTGCAGGCGCTGTTGCCGGGATTCGATTTTTTGCCGCTCCAGGTCTGCCTGCAAGCGGGTGAGTTCAGATTTTTCTCGCGCCAGCTGCTCGCCCAGTTCCGGGCTGGTAATCGTTGCCAGAGCCTGGCCCTTTTGCACGGTATCTCCGGCTTTGACATAAAGATCCACATAACCGCCCTCGGAGCTGAACAGTGTGGGGCTATTCGCCACCACCACCCGGCCCTGAGCCATAATGTCACGCACCAGATCGCCGCGCACCAGTGTCGATAAGCGCAGGCTTTGACGATCCAGCGCCCCATCACTGGTAAAGGTAGGCGCCAGCGCGGCGAAGGTATAAGCGGCAATGGCCAATAACACAATCAGTGCGCTTATAATTACCACTCGACGTTTGTGTCGATGCTTCGGCGGCAAGGCACAATCTTGAGCACGGGTATCGGTTATTTGCATGGAGGTGTTCAGTCTGTTGCTGGCTGTTAGCACAGTGAATTGCTACAACTATGCCAAGGTTTTGAAAGCGCCCCAACCTATTGATTCTCATATAAATATCGGAAAGACTGAAGTGCCACAGTAAAAATCAAAGTGTCCGTTAAAGGTGTCCGTCAAGCCGCGATAATGTCGCGGACACAAAGGCAACGCCCTACGGCATCTCTGGCGCATGCAAGAATATACGTTTGAGAGAGGGGTTTTCCAATTGTTGCTGGGCCCAGGTAAACTGGGGAAAGCTGTCGATTAATGCATCAAAGCTGCCGTCAGCTTTGGCTATGTGTACTCCCTTTGCAATCCGCTCGGCCAGTGCGTTGTTATCTTTCGCCACAAAAAAATAAATGGCGTTGGGGTAGTGCAATGCCAGATTCGGCACTATGGTAAAACCCCAATCAGCATAAGTGTTTAACTCATTTTTAATTTGATAAAGGCCGCGCGGAAAATAATCAAACCGACCCGCTTTTAACATACGGAACAATGCGTCATAGCGCGGGCCGGTAACATGGGGCAGGTTATTGGCTTGCAGCACTCGGGCATCGA
>DATBNH010000309.1:0-1668 GCA_036554405.1 Cellvibrionaceae bacterium
ATAAAACAGGCACCAATACTGATAGTGCCCGACACTACATTGGTCAACAGCGCCTGGCTCTCGGTAAAGCCCGCCGCCTGCCAGAGCACCGCGCCGTAGTAAAACACCACGTTAATACCCACCAACTGCTGGAATACCGCCAGGCCCACGCCAATCCAGATGATTGGACGGATACGGCCGGTGACTTTATCCAGCACATCGGAAAAGCGCGGGCGATGGTTATCGGCCGCCAGAGACTCGGAAATTTCTGTGAGCTTGGCGCCACCGTCAACATCGCCATAAAGGCGCACCAGCACCGCTTCGGCTTTGGCAATCTTGCCGGAGGCCACCAGATAACGCGGGCTCTCGGGAATCAGCAGCAGCGCCACCAAAAACACCGTGGCCGGAATCAGCTCCATCCAGAACATCCAGCGCCAGGTGGCGTAACCCAGCCAGAACTCTTGTGTGGAACCGCCGGCATATTCTGCTAAAAAGTAATTGCTGACAAAAGCGGCCGTTAAACCGGTAATAATGGCAATTTGCTGCACCGAGGTGAGCATACCGCGATAGCGCGCCTGGGCGACTTCGCTGATATAAGCGGGTGCCATCACACTGGCGGCGCCCACAGCCATACCGCCAATCACCCGATAAAAGACAAACTCCCAGGTAGAGCCGGCCACACCCGAGCCCCAGGCTGACACGATAAAGAAGATAGCCGCCACAATCAGCAGCGAGCGACGGCCAAAGCGATCGGCCAGGCGCCCCGCAAACAACGCACCGGCGGCGCAGCCCAGCAGCATGGACGACACGCTGAACCCGGTGCCCGCAGCATCGGAGTTAAAGGCCGACTGCAAGCCATCGACGGTGCCATTTATAACACCGCTGTCGAAGCCAAACAAAAAACCACCGATGGTGGCAATGCAGCTGATAAGGATAATAAAACCGGTACTGCCCTGAGCCGGGCCGGTAGAGGTATTCATGGGCTCTTCCTGTTATTAACTATTGTTGGATAGGTGTTAACGCTAACGGCCTGATCATAAACACTCTGCCCACGACTCACAAGACAACAAACAGCATTTGCCCGGCTAAAGGCTCAATCAAGCACGCATAAACAGGTGAAAAATGGAGTGGCGCCGATTAAGGCTCGCTAACGGCTCGCCCAAACACAAAGCGCCGCCCCAACATAAAATTGCTGACACCCACCGCCGCCATAGCCGAGGCCTTGGCCAGCAGCGGCATGGCCGAGAGCGCCAAAACACTGCTCAACACTCCAGCGCCAAGGCTGAGGCTAAACGCAAACACCGGCAAATAGCGCAGCAGATGCCGCAAAGAGAGAGATGACCGACAACGGAAAGTAAGGCTGTGATGCAATATCACCCCCAGCAAAAACGCCAGTGCAAGCGCCGCCAGGTTCGACCACTGCAGGCTGACGCCCAGAGTTAGCAGCCCAAAAAACAGCGCCAGATCAGCACAGCTTAGCGTAATGCCGGTAGCCGCAAAGCGCAGCCACAGGTGAATATCCACCGGTGGCAACGCCGAGACAAAGGCGCGGATAGGAGCAGTCGCAAACATAAGCAAACCTCTACAGCTATGCGGCCAGCCTAGCGCGCTCATATGACCGGGTTATGACAGGCATAGCGAGGTGACGGGTGACGGGTGACGGGTGACGGGTGACGGGTGACGGGTGAC
>DATBNH010000693.1:0-5714 GCA_036554405.1 Cellvibrionaceae bacterium
CAATCTCTACCCTAACCCGCCGATCCCGCTCAATCATTTTGACAGTTACAGTTTACTGGTGGCGGTTTTACTTTCGGCCCAGTGTACCGATGAGCGCGTTAACCAGGTAACGCCCGCCCTCTGGGCACTGGCCGACAACCCAGAGGCAATGGCCAAAATCCCTGTAGAAAAAATTCAGGCGGTGATTCGCCCCTGCGGTTTGTCGCCGCAAAAGTCCCGCGCCATTTCGGTTTTATCCCAGCGTATTGTCAACGAGTTTAACGGCCAAGTGCCCGCCAACTTTGAAGACCTTGAGAGCCTGCCCGGCGTCGGCCATAAAACCGCCAGCGTGGTGATGAGCCAGGCCTTTGATGTGCCCGCGTTTCCTGTTGATACTCATATTCATCGGCTGGCCCAACGCTGGGGGCTAACCCGTGGCAAAAATGTGGTGCAGACCGAAAGGGATTTAAAGCGCCTTTTCCCCAAAGAAAGCTGGAACAAGCTGCATTTACAAATTATTTTTTATGGCCGCGAGCACTGCACCGCGCGCGGTTGCGATGGCCGCGTATGCGGCCTCTGCCGCACGTGCTTTCCGGCGCGCAAGCATCCAAAAATAGTACACAAGCCCTGACGCACCGTCCGTTTTTTGCTATCATGGCAGGCTTTTAACGGAGTAAGAGCCTGTTATGACCACTCCCCTGCTCTACGGCATTAAAAATTGTGACACCGTCAAAAAAGCCCGCGCCTGGCTCAATGAGCGCAGCGTAAGCTATCACTTTGTCGATTTTCGCAGCGACGGTATCAATGTGGCACAGGTCAGCCAGTGGATAGACACTATCGGTCTGGAGCAGCTGCTCAATAAGCGCTCCACCACCTGGAAAAATCTCAGCGAGGCCGAGCGCCAGCAGGCACTATCGCCAAAACAGGCCGGTGCATTGATTGTGGCTAATCCAACACTGATCAAACGGCCCCTGCTGGAAACCGGCAAGCACACCACTACCGGCTTTAAACCCGCAGATTACGCGGCACTGTTTACTCGTTAATACAACTATCAGGATTTTGTTATGACACAGCTTTACAGCCTTGGCCTTGGCGTCGGCACCCAGAACAATAATGGCGACTGGCTTGAAGTGTTTTATCCGGCGCCTTTGCTAGCGCCCGATGAAGCAACGGCTAACGCCATTATTGAATTTACCGGTTACAGTGGCGGCAATCAGGTCTTAACGCTGAATGCCAATGATTGTAGTGCCCTGGCCGATGCCCTACAGGCCGTTGGCAACAATGAGCAAGCGGCCATAGCCAGCAGTTTTTTTCACAGCAAACGCCCACTGTTGGTTACGCTACTGGCCAACGATGATGCACCTGCCAGCGTGCCCGAGGGTTACTTAAAACTGCATTTGCTCTCACACCGTTTGGTTAAACCTCACGGCACCAACCTGACCGGTTTATTTGGTGTACTGCCCAATGTGGCCTGGACCAACGCCGGCGCAATTGACCTGGCCGAATTACCCGAGCGCCAGTTACACGCGCGCTTGGCGGGCGAGCCGCTGGATGTGGCCTGCGTGGATAAATTCCCCAAAATGACCAACTATGTGGTGCCAAATGGTGTACGTATCGCTCATACCGCACGAGTGCGCTTGGGTGCGTATTTAGGTGAAGGCACTACCATTATGCACGAGGGCTTTGTGAACTTTAACGCCGGCACCGAAGGCCCGGGCATGATTGAAGGACGCATTTCTGCCGGGGTGTTTGTAGGTAAAGGCTCTGACCTTGGCGGCGGCAGCTCTACTATGGGTACGCTGTCCGGCGGTGGCAATATGGTTATTGCGCTGGGCGAACAGTGCCTGTTAGGCGCCAATGCCGGCACCGGTATTCCTCTGGGTGATCGCTGCACTATTGAGTCGGGTCTGTATATTACCGCTGGCACCAAGGTTACTCTGTTGGATGATACCGGCGCAGAGGCGGGGGTGGTGAAAGCGCGCGAGCTTGCCGGCAAAGACGACTTATTATTCCGCCGCAACTCAGTTAACGGTCGCATTGAATGCCTGACCAATAAATCCAGCGTGCAACTCAACGAGGCGCTGCACCTGAATTGATGCTTAGGGTAAACACAAAAAGCCGCCATTGTTTGGCGGCTTTTTTGTTGAAAAAAACAGTATAGGGGGCGTTAAAACACCGCCTTTACCAACAGCATTAGCAGCACACTCACAGCAATCGCCACAAACACCGCCAAGGCCAAATAAACAAAGGCCAAATTGCGTGCACGTATACCGGGTATGCGAGCCATTTCTGATAAAAAACTTGGCTCTTCAACGGAGATTTGCAGCCCCACAGGCGCGCCTTTGCCATCGTCGTCCAGTACTACCAAAACCGCACCGGCACCAGCGAATGCCTGGCGCCAGTTTAGCGCATCGCCCCAGTCATCAACGCGCTTTATTACTACTTTATCGACACCGAACATGTCCCTGCGCACAACGGCTTCAGGCTCTTGTATCAACGCGGCGACATTAGTAATTACCGCGTCACGCCGAAAACCTGTAATCAGTTCGCCGGTAAAAATCAGCGTATACATTAGGGCTCCACATTTAAATCCAGCACAAAGGGGAAATCTTCGTGTACAAACTCATCGGCAATATCAAAATGTAAATGCGTCGGCACACCGTCTATTTCCAACACAATAAAAGCATCGCCAAACATCTGCTGTACGGCAGCTGGCTGACTGATCAGCTCATCACCCCGGTAAGCTTTTACTGCCACCAGTTTTGACAAATCGCCGTCGTAGCTCAAGCTGAGCTTGCCACTTTCCCACTTACTGACCTTGAGACCAAGGTCTGAATCTTGCCACTGCATTGCAAAGGCGAAGGGTAATTTATGGGAGTCAACACTTGTGGCCATTTTCACCTTCAACTGGCCGTGAATATAAGTGGCATCTGGCACGTCAAGATCGCGCTTACGAATACTGGCACTGCCTTTAAGCCAGGGGCGTTCATCGTCCGGCTGGTAAACCCCATTCATCCAATACCCCCCGTCATGGGCAAAGGCAAAAAAAGCACTTAAATCCGTGTCATGCAAGTTACCATCGGCTTGTTGTAATTGCGTAATACGCAACTCACCGCTAGCCAACCCAGTGTGTAGCGCAAACTGACTGTGAGCATAAATATCGGCACTAAAGCTGAAACCAAAACTGCCCCCGGTGTCCAGGTCAGTAACCGCAACTCGCAGGGGGCCGGCATCCAGTTCGTGCTCTGGCGCGTTCCAGTTATAACTCACCTCAGGCGCAGTGCTGGCAACAAAAGCGGGCCACTGTTGGCTGTCAAATAGCGCTGGCTGCGGATAGATATGATCAAGGCTACGCGCGGCCGGATAAACACTATCCAGTACAAAGGGGAAGTTGTGCAATTGCTGCTCGCTGGCAATCACCAGCTCGACACTGGCAATGGTGCCGCGATAATTAACCGTATAGGTTTTACCGCTGCCAAACATACTGCCGCCGCCCATGGAGCTGCTGCTATTGAGCGGCTGGCCGGATTGATTGCGGGCATAAATATGTAACAGGCGGTCAGTATCGCCGCTGATTTGATAGCGCAGGCTGTGCTCATCGCCACCCAAAAAGCTCACCTTAACACCGTGGGCCTCTACACTCTGCCCGGCCAAGGGTGACTGTAGCACTTTACGCTCCAGTGCTACAGTTTGGGCGTAGCTAATCGTGCCCCGGATTTCAGCAATATCGCTCACAGTCACGTCAGCGGGCAGGCTTAAGGTTTTATCGCCACTCAGTTTTACATACTCAATAGACTCACTGTTTTGGCCGTAATAAGAGCTGGCCATTACATTGCCAATATCGGCGGGCTGGCGATTTTTATCCGGGCCACACTCAACCTCGGCCAACAAAGATTGTCCCTCGGCATCGACCACCGTCGTTACGGCAAACTTTACCGCCGAACCCCGGCTCGGCAAATTGGGTAAGTCGTAAGCTTCAGCGCCGATCTTTATGGCGATCTTGCCATCGTCATCAATTTCCAGTGAGCTGACGCCGAGCCCAAACGGGCCTACGTCAAGCGTGGGAGTGAAAAAGTGCTTGGGAATATCGCGATAATCGCTATAGCGGGGCAAGCTGGTGCCGGCCGTCTGGGTAAACACCGGCGGATTTTCATCGATACTCTCCTCACCGGGGCCAGAGCCGAAGCCAGAGCTTGAGCTGGAAAACATACTGCCCACAAAAGCGTTTACCCAGTTGCTAATATCGCGTTTGAGGTGTTTATCAAAACGCGCAGCGGCGCGTACACCATCGTCACGTTTTTGTACCGATAACCGATCATAGAGACTGGCCAATTGCGGCCAGCTCTGCTGAGCTTCGGCGCGCATCTCGCCCAAACGGTTGTCGATAGCAGTGTAGGTTTGCTCGTTAAATGCTTGATCTTTACTGGCCACCAGCAGACTGAGCTCTACACCCGGCGGCAGCGCCACGGTATCGGCACCCACATATAGCCCTTCGGCAGGGCCGGCCGCACGGCCAATGCCCTGTACTATCATCCCCGGCATACCACCTATGCCCTGGCCAATATTCTCCGGCACCAGTATTGCCAGTGTGGCAATCTGGCCGCTGCGAACCGACTCCCAGCGGCTCAGGTCAACAGCCGCCGCCGCGCCGCTTTGCATGCGTTCTAACACCGCCGCCACCTTGGCGGGCTCACCCACCACCAGTTGATTCTGGCTAATATGCGCAAGCAGGGGCGCGCCCTGCTGGCAGGTATTTTCATTAAGCCGGGTAAATACAATGCCCTGATCACTTTGGCTTTGCACGGTGTAGCGCTCAGCCAACCACGCACTCAGGCGCGCTACATCGAAGCTACCGCTGGCGGCCATCACCGCAGCGGGCTTGTCATCGCTGTAAAAGCCCGCCAACCACAGGTGCTCAATATCGCGGCGGGGATGAACACCGGCCGCTGCCAGCGAGTCCCAAAAGCCGTCGCCTCCGGGCAAGCTATCCAAATCTGTCTCACCGCCCGCTAACGACTCCAGCGAATTGACTCGCGTCACATTGACATGGCCCAGGGCATAAATGCCATCCATGGCCAGCGCATTGGCAAGTCCGCGCTGGTGTTCGGGCAGCTGCGCGCTCTGCCACAAGGGGCGCGTCAACCTCAACAGGCTTACTGTCACCACAATCAAAATCAGCGCAATTAAACCCAACCATAAATAAGCCCGATTGCGGGGGCCCGCCGCCTTTGCTCGGACGCGAACCGAGGCAATACTGGGTTCCTCGCTAGATGCTTCTCTGGTTACAGGGCTGTTTGGCTCAGCAGGTTGATGTTTCGGAGTGGGCTTTTTGGCCGCTTCGCTGTGTTCGTTAATAATCAGTACCGCACCGGCGCGGGCAAAAGCCTGCTGCCACTTGCGGGCAACTGCCTCCGAGTCCACGCGCTTGACCACCACCGTCTTGCCGTTAAAAAGTTTTTGTCGAACCTCAGCGGGAGACTGCTTTAACAGCTCGGCCAGGTTTTCCTCTACCGCCGGTTGCTCAAACCCGGTGATCAACTCGCCGGCAAATATCAGTTTAAACATGGTTACCTTCTCTGGTTTTTCGGGTGGTAATCGGTGCTCACCGCAAAGCGGTTATCGCACCATTCGACTCTACTTGCGCGGTTTTTGTCTGTATAATCGCGCACCTAGCGCAAGAATTTCACAATTGGCGACCATCTGTAAACAAAAGGTTATTGTTTTTCATGGAAAAA
>DATBNH010000015.1:0-3526 GCA_036554405.1 Cellvibrionaceae bacterium
CCACCGCCGCGAGCGACACAAGTTAAGGGATCTTCGGCCACCACAAACGGCAATCCGGTTTCGCTAGCCAACAGGCGGTCAATATCCCGCAACAGCGCACCACCTCCGGTGAGCACCACACCACTTTCGGCGATATCCGAAGCCAACTCTGGCGGCGATTGCTCCAGGGCACTCTTAACTGCCTGCACAATGCCCGCCAATGGCTCTTGCAGGGCCTCCAGAATTTCGTCACTGTTGAGGGTGAAGCTTCTCGGTACTCCTTCGGCCAGGTTGCGACCGCGCACGTCAATTTCCCGCATCTCGCCACCGGCAAAGGCACATCCCACTTCCTGCTTGATACGCTCGGCGGTGGCATCGCCAATTACGCTGCCGTAGTGCCGACGTACATAGTTAACAATAGCCTCGTCAAAGCGGTCACCACCAATGCGCACGGAGTCAGAGTAGACCACGCCATTGAGAGAGATCACCGCAATCTCGGTGGTGCCACCACCAATATCCACCACCATGGAGCCCGAGGCTTCGGACACTTTAAGGCCGGCGCCAATCGCTGCGGCCATAGGCTCTTCGATCAGTCGCACTTCCAGCGCACCAGCGCCCAAAGCCGACTCGCGAATAGCGCGCTTTTCCACTTCGGTAGACAGACAGGGCACACTGATCAGTACCCTGGGGCTGGGGGCAAACCAGCTGTTTTCATGCACTTTTTTAATAAAGTGCTGGAGCATTTTTTCGGTTACCTGAAAGTCGGCAATCACACCGTCTTTAAGAGGACGAATGGCGGTAATATTACCTGGGGTGCGGCCCAGCATGCGTTTGGCCTCGGTGCCCACGGCCTCAACTATTTTGTGGCCATTGTGATGGCGAATCGCCACCACCGAGGGTTCATTAAGAACGATGCCGCGACCGCGCACGTAAATCAGGGTATTGGCTGTGCCAAGGTCGATGGATAAGTCATTGGAGAATGCGCCGCGAATAAATTTAAACATGTGTGTTTCAAGTCCTAGTGTCCGGTTGCTCACCTGATGTGGCAACCTTGTGTAGTTGAATACGTCCAATCGTGCAAAATTCCACCAACCCGTAGGCGGCGAAAGCGATTTGCAGCAATTGCCAAAAAGTCTCTGCTTAACGGCCCACCTGCATGGGTTTAGAGCCACTAACCACAGACCCCTTGGGGATGCTGGAACTCTATCAACGGCAGAGATTCAGAGCAAGGCGCAAATGTGATAACTTTACCGGCTTTTTGGACAACACTGGCATTATTCGCACAATTGGCGCTGTGCATGAGCAAGTTTGCCCCGTAAAATGCCGTTTTACCGAACATCAAAGCCACAACACCGCGGAGCACTTCATGGCTGTAGACCGATCCGATATCGAAAAACTCGCAGAACTTTCGCGTATCGCCATTAGCGACACAGCGGCCGATGCTGTTGCCGCCAGTATTTCTGACATTCTGGCACTGGTAGACCAGCTGCAAGCCGTGGACACCACAGGTGTTACCCCTATGGCGCACCCGCTGGATGCGGTGCAGCGTTTGCGCGCCGACGAGGTGACCGAAATCAACCAGCGCGAGGCGCTGCAGGCCATGGCTCCGGCCACCGAAGATGGCCTCTATCTGGTTCCGCGCGTTATCGAGTAATTATCCCTCTCACCGAATACCCCAAGGAATTACGCAATGCATACCAACACCATTGCCGAGCTCGCCGCCGCTCTGCGTCGCCGGGAGTTTTCAAGTCTGGAGCTCACCGAGCACTATCTGGCGCGCATCAGCGCCGATGATGCCACTTATAACAGCTTTATTACCGTTACCGCCGATATCGCCCGCGCCCAGGCCAAAGTGGCCGATCAGCGTTTGGCCGCTGGAGACGCCTCACCTCTGTGCGGCATTCCCATAGCACACAAGGATATTTTCTGTACCACTGGCGTGCGCACCAGCTGTGGCTCAAAAATGCTCGACAATTTTATCGCCCCTTACGATGCCACCATTGTCGACAACTACCAAACTGCCGGTGCGGTAATGTTGGGTAAAACCAATATGGACGAATTCGCCATGGGCTCGTCCAACGAAACCAGCTATTACGGCCCGGTAAAAAACCCTTGGGACACCCGCTGCGTGCCCGGCGGCTCTTCCGGTGGCTCGGCGGCGGCGGTAGCGGCCCTGCTGGCCCCGGCGGCCACCGCCAGTGATACCGGCGGCTCTATTCGCCAGCCTGCGGCCCTGTGCGGCCTGACCGGCATCAAGCCCACTTATGGCCGGGTATCACGCTGGGGCATGATTGCCTTCGCCTCCAGCCTCGACCAGGCCGGTGTGCTCACCCGCAGCGCCGAAGATGCCGCGCTGATGCTAAACGCCTTAGCCAGCTTTGACAGCAAAGATTCCACTTCGGTCGATCAACCATTGGAAGATTATACGGCCACTCTGGCCGCGCCGCTGGCGGGCTTGAAAATCGGTATTCCCAAAGAGTATTTTGGCGAGGGCTTGCATCCGGACACGGGCGCGGCTGTGGAGGCAGCCATAAAAGTCTACGAGAGTCTGGGCGCCAGTTTACACAGCATCAGCCTGCCTCATACTCACTTGGCCGTACCCGCATACTATGTGATTGCGCCAGCGGAGTGCTCGGCCAACCTGTCTCGTTTTGATGGGGTACGCTTCGGCCATCGCTGTGACGATCCTAAAGATCTTGCCGATCTGTACAAGCGCTCGCGCGGTGAGGGTTTTGGCGAAGAAGTTAAACGTCGCATTCTGGTGGGCACCTACGCGCTCTCGGCCGGTTACTACGATGCCTACTACAATAAAGCCCAGCAGGTACGCAGGCTGATCAAGCAGGATTTTGTCGACGCATTCACTCAAGTAGATGTTGTACTCGGGCCCACCTCACCCTCGCCGGCGTTTGAATTCGGCGCCAAAAGCAAAGACCCGGTAGCCATGTACCTGGAAGATATTTACACCATTGCCACCAACCTGGCGGGTCTGCCAGGGCTGTCGATTCCCTGTGGTTTGGTAGACAACAAACCGGTGGGCCTGCAATTGATCGGCAACTTTTTTGCCGAGGCCCAGTTACTCAATGTCGCCCATCAATATCAGCAGGCGACAGATTTTCACGCGCGCACCGCGCCCGGCAGAGCATAAGGGGAAACAGGATGGAATGGGAAATTGTTATCGGTCTTGAGATCCACGTACAGCTCGCCACCCGCTCAAAAATTTTTTCTGGCGCCAGCACCGCCTTTGGTGCCGCGCCCAATACCCAGGCCTGCGCCATTGACCTGGCCATGCCCGGCACCTTGCCGGTAGCTAATGACGAGGCGTTTCGCTCGGCGGTGATGTTTGGTCTTGCCATGAATGCCGAGATCGGCAAGCGCTCGGTGTTCGAGCGCAAAAATTATTTTTACCCGGACTTACCCAAGGGCTATCAAACCACCCAATTGGCAGAACCCATTGTCGGGCCGGGGGTGATTGCTATTCAACTGGCCGACGGCAGCAGTCGCACTATTCGCCTGCACCATGCGCATTTGGAAGAAGATGCTGGAAAAT
>DATBNH010000049.1:0-1869 GCA_036554405.1 Cellvibrionaceae bacterium
TAGAGCATTAATTAAACTACTCTTCCCTACATTCGGCTCACCCACAATCAGAGTCTTAACACCTTCATGCAAAAGAGATGCATAGTGCTGTGTTTCAATCAGTTCTGAAATATCTAGCACTAGGTTTTTCAGCTCCATCGCTGGGCCACTCTGATCCTCATCAGGCAGGTCTTCCTCTGGAAAATCAATGTACGCCTCTAAGTGCGCCATCACAGAAAGCAGTCGATCTGTTAACTCACTCATTTTACGTCCGACCGAACCATGTAACTGTCGTTGCGCGACTTCAATACTTCGATCGGATCGGGCGCGAATTAGATCGGACACCGCCTCGGCTTGACTCAAATCCATCTTACCATTCAAAAAGGCAGTACGTGTGAATTCACCAGGTTCCGCAGGCCGACAACCACGGGCCAATAAGTCCTCGATGATTTTCTGAACAATCAATGGGTTGCCGTGAGGGGCGATTTCAAGCATCGCTTCACCGGTAAAGGATTTACCTTGTTCAAAATAGGTGACCACACATTCATCCACCCATTTATCGGCACAATCGCGATAGGTGCCAAAGTGGGCGAAACGAGAGCGTAGGGGTTGCTGACGACCGAGGACCTGCTGACCAAGCTCTGCGCAAGCGCAACCACTCAGACGAATCAGCGCTATGGCTGATTCCCCGGCAGGAGTGGAAAGGGCGACGATTGTATCCGATGCTGGCATATTACTGGCTAACTTCGCTGAAAGCGGCTCTAGGTCAAGAGTGCAAAGTAATCCACCCAGCCAGGGCAGGGTAGGGCGGGCTAATTATCTCTAAAAAATCAATCCTCCCAGATCGCAACATATTGCACGACACAAGAATACTCAAAGAACTGGAATTCAGGAGAATATGAAATTAAAAAAAGCCGATTTCAGATGAAATCGGCTTTTTAAAGTGTCATTTTTAGAGCGTATACGAAAATCGCTGCCCTAAGGCACGGCGCTAAGCTATGACAGCACGCTTTAATATTAGAATTTTATACTCAGAGACTGCCCAAAAACGTAGGCGGTATTCCAATTGGCATCGCCTGCACTACGCTTTGACTGCGCCATCGTGTATAGGGAGAGCTTGGTCGTTTCACTTAACTTGAAGCTTAAGCTGATTGGAATAAAGCGGTTTTCGCAGAGGAAGTCTTCTTCATAGTTATAAAAAAGCTCGGTACTCGCGCCGATGCCGACAAGCGGGCCCATATCCTTCAACTTGTAGCTGACCGCAAAACGGTGGCGGCTCAGCCAGTAATTGTCAGCCGACTCCACCGCGCGATAACCCATAACATGGCGCATGTTGAAATTAAGATTTTCGCTCACTTGCCAATGCGGGCTCAAGTGAAGCCAAAAAATATGTAACCGTGTATAGTCATCACCAGCCTCCGCGCGGATATCCTCCAGCAAGTAGCTAGCACCCAAGTCATAGTTAGGGTGAATTTTGTACTGCAGGGTGGGGATGAGTAACCAAGCGCCTATAAATTTCGAATCATCGAACAGGCGGGTTTGCCCAGTCAGAGTCGCACGCCAATCAGCATCCTCATACAAATTAGCGCTGACGGTCTGCCAAGAACGCATATCCCCGTCGAATTCGGCGAACGCGTGCGCGCCAGCGAGTACAAAAAGAAGTCCACAGAGGGCGCGTTGCATTGATTGCTTTAAAAACATACAGCCAAGGGATAGATTCCCTTGGCTGTAAACAATAAAACTTATTCTATGCTAATTCAGTATAACTACTCCTTATCAGATCCATCACTTTCACCAGTCAACGATTCACCTGCCTTAGGGTGCACCTTCTCCATAATTAGTTTAGTGATCTCATCAGACAACTTAGAATCCTCCATGAAGGTCTGCTTC
>DATBNH010000051.1:0-4345 GCA_036554405.1 Cellvibrionaceae bacterium
CCGATGATGTCACGAATCTTGTCGGGATGAACCTTGATAGTTTCAAAACGCGGGGCATTGTCGCTAACTGTTGAGCGCGCTTCGGCAATGATCTTGTTCATTTCGCCAAGAATGTGCAACCGGGCATGAAGTGCCTGCTCCAGCGCAACTTCCATAATCTCTTCGGTGATGCCCTGGATCTTAATATCCATCTGCAGAGCAGTGATACCGCTTGAGGTACCGGCTACTTTAAAGTCCATATCACCCAGGTGATCTTCATCACCCAGAATATCGGTCAGTACGGCAAAACCGTTCTCTTCTTTTACCAGACCCATAGCGATACCAGCCACCGGCGCTTTCAACGGCACACCGGCATCCATCAACGCCAGTGAGGCACCACAGACCGAAGCCATAGAGCTGGAACCGTTAGATTCGGTAATCTCGCTCACTACCCGCAGGGTGTAAGGGAAGCTGTCCTGAGCAGGCAGTACCGCAGCAATACCACGACGGGCCAAACGACCATGGCCCACTTCGCGACGGCCAGTACCGCCCATACGACCACATTCACCTACCGAGTAAGGAGGGAAGTTATAGTGCAGCATAAAACCGTCTTTGCGCTCGCCTTCAAGGGCATCGATTATCTGCGCATCACGGGCATTACCCAAGGTGGCAACAACCAGCGCCTGGGTTTCACCGCGAGTAAACAGCGCCGAACCGTGAGCTTTACCCAGTACACCAACTTCCACATCAATAGCGCGCACAGTCTTGCCATCGCGACCATCAATACGCGGCTCACCGGCCACAATACGGGTACGTACAATATTTTTCTCTACCTTGCCGAACAGCTCTTTAACATCGTCGGCAACTACGCCGGCTTCTTCGTTAACCAGCTCGGCAACGGCCTGACTGCGCAGTTCGCTCAAGCGGTCATAACGCTTGGCCTTGTCGGTAATGCGGTAGGCAACACCGATAGAGTCGGAAAAGCCACGCTCAATAGCGGTACGCAGTTCGGCGTTCTCAGCCGGTGCAGTCCATTCCCAAGCGGGTTTGCCAGCATCGCGGGCAAGCTCGGCACAGGCCTGAACCACCGATTGCATCTCCTGGTGGGCAAACAATACCGCGCCCAGCATGATGTCTTCCGGCAACTCGTTAGCTTCAGATTCCACCATCAACACTGCATCGGCAGTACCGGCAACAACCATGTCCAGCTCAGAAGTTTTCAACGCTTCATAGCTCGGGTTCAACAGGTAGCCACCGGCTTCAGTGTAACCCACGCGTGCAGCACCTATAGGGCCGCTAAAAGGAACACCCGACACGGCCAATGCCGCCGAGGTGCCAATCATCGCCGCAATATCAGGGTCATTGGCTTTATCGGTAGACAGGACGGTACACACCACCTGCACTTCATTCATAAAACCCTTGGGAAAAAGCGGGCGGATAGGGCGGTCAATAAGGCGTGACGTCAGGGTTTCTTTTTCTGAAGGACGACCTTCACGCTTGAAAAAGCCACCGGGAATCTTGCCGGCAGCGTAAGCTCTTTCTTGATAATGCACAGACAACGGGAAAAAGCCCTGCCCGGGAACAGCTTCTTTGGCAGCGACAACGGTGCAAAGCACCGAGGTTTCACCCATGGTCACTACCACAGCACCAGAGGCCTGACGCGCAATGCGGCCAGTCTCGAGGGTGACCGTTTGGTCACCGTATTGAAATTTCTTGGTTATCGGATTCACTCTTCTATCCTTCTTTGCGTTGTTTTTTACGCAGCTTATCGGTCAACATAGGGGTAACAAAAAAGTGCCCGCAAAAGCGGGCACTCGGCAACTACTTAGCGGCGCAGACCCAGTTTTTGAATCAGTGCGGCATAGCGGCTGGTATCTTTACCCTTGAGGTAATCCAGCAACTTGCGACGCTGGTTAACCATGCGGATCAAACCGCGACGGGAATGGTGGTCTTGTTTGTGACCGGAGAAGTGGCCTTGCAGCTTGTTGATGTTGTGGGTCAACAAAGCAACCTGCACTTCTGGAGAACCGGTATCGCCCTCGGCCTGTTGATACGTTTGTACAATTTCAGCTTTTTCAGCAGCACTTAATGCCATGGTTATTTCCTCTCAATATGCTTAAATTACAGCCATACCCGTGCATATTTACAGGCAGGCTACCGGGCACTGCGCCCAGAGTTATACTCCCGAAGGAGCTATTTGCCGGAAAACCGGCAAATTCTTGCGCCACGCTGTCTCAGCGCGGGCTGGCAATCAGGCGTTTAGGGGCCACACGGCCCTCTTCCAACACGCCTAAGCCTAAAAATTGTCCACTTTCACAAAAGACACGCACCATATCACCTTCTTGTCCAGCGCGATAGACCCCGGCATCCATAACCGGGTTGCCCAGCCGGAAATAATAGCTACTGGACTCAGGCAGCGTAAGGGCTGCGAGCGAGGCCACTGGCGAGTCCACCGGCAATAGATGGCGATCCAGACTCTCGGCCTCGCCCTGCTCCCGCTCGGTTTCCAGCTCCTCCAGGGTGATGCTGTGCTCCTCGCTATAGGGGCCGGCGGCGCTGCGATGCAACCGCGAAACGTGTGCGCCACAGCCGAGCAGCGCACCTACATCCTCGGCCAGCGAGCGAATATAGGTGCCTTTGCTACATGTCACATCCACATCGACTTCGGCGCCCGGTCCCGGGCGAAAAGCCAAGAGCTCTAGCGCGTAGATGGTAATCGCCCGGGGTTCACGCTCAACTTCTACCCCTTTGCGCGCCAGCTTGTACAGTGGCTGGCCATCTTGCTTGAGCGCCGAGTACATAGGTGGCATTTGTTTAATATCACCGACAAATTGCGCCAGCGCTTTGGCTACCTGCGCCTCGGTCAGATGCTCGGTAGAGCTCTCAGTTAATACTTCACCCTCGGCATCACCGGTGGTGGTTTTCACCCCCAGCTTAAAGGTACTCCGATAGCGCTTATCGGCATCCAGTAAAAACTGGGAAAACTTGGTAGCTTCACCAAAACACAGGGGCAATACCCCTGTCGCCAATGGATCGAGGCTGCCGGTATGACCGGCCTTGTTGGCAAACAACAGACGCTTGGCGCGCTGCAGTGCCTGATTGGAGCTAAGCCCCAGGGGTTTATTCAATAACAGCACACCATCGACAGCTCGCCCGGACTTTCTGCGCCCCATCAGTGCTCACCCTCATCGTCTTCTGCTCGGGCTTTATCGGTGGCCACTGCGCGATCGATTAGCGACGACAACTCCTGTCCGCGCACGCTGGTGTGATCGTAGTAAAAGTGCAAACGCGGTACGGTGCGCATGTCCATTTCACGCGCCAATAGAGTACGCAAAAATCCGGCGGCATTATTAAGCGCGCTGACACTTTCGCGGCTGGCTTGTTCGTCGCCGCCCACCTGAGTTACATACACCTTGGCGTAGGACATATCGCGCGATACGGTCACTTCATTAATGTTAATCAAGCCCACACGCGGATCACGCACTTCGTGCTGAATCATATTGGCCAAATAGCGCTGAATAGCGTCTGCCACACGATCGGCTCGTAAAAATTCTCTGGCCATAAGGCACCTTTAACTACTTATAAAACATGAACGCCCCGGTACCTTTGGATACCGGGGCGATTGTGCGCACGTCAAGCACACTAAAAAATGCAAATTACAATTCGCGAGCGACTTCTTTAACTTCGAACACCTCAATTTGATCGCCCACTTTCACGTCGTAATTTTTAACGCCGATGCCACACTCCATGCCATTACGCACTTCATTAACATCATCTTTAAAGCGACGCAGAGATTCCAGTTCACCCTCAAAAATTACTACGTTGTCGCGCAGAACCCGAATCGGCTTGTTACGGTATACGTTACCTTCAGTCACCATACAGCCGGCCACTTGACCAAACTTGGGTGAGCTGAACACTTCGCGCACATCAGCAATACCGACAATTTGCTCTACTCGCTCAGGGTCAAGCATGCCCGACAGGGCCGCTTTCACTTCATCCAGCAACTGATAAATAATACTGTAATAGCGAATATCAACGCCTTCCGATTCAGCCATACGTCGGGTGGTTGCATCGGCGCGGACATTAAAGCCAAAGACAATGGCACCCGAAGTTAATGCCAGATTAACATCGTTTTCAGTAATACCACCAACACCAGAAGACACCACCTGCACTTGCACTTCATCGTTACCGATTTCTGCCAGCGAGGACTGAATAGCTTCCAGCGAGCCGCGCACATCGGCTTTGAGTACCACCGGCAGAATTTTCTTCTGAGCACCATCCATACCGGCGAACATATTCTCCAGTTTCGCCGCCTGCTGACGCTGCATACGATCACTGCGCTCTTTTTCAGAGCGGAACTCAGCCA
>DATBNH010000057.1:0-4052 GCA_036554405.1 Cellvibrionaceae bacterium
GGAAAACCCTCACCCCCAACCCCTCTCCCACGGGGAGAGGGGGGTTAAGCTCCCTCTCCCTCTGGGAGAGGGTTGGGGTGAGGGCTCTGGCAGTTGGTACTTTGAATCAGTAACCTGCCACATTCAATTACCCTCCCCCCAGCCCCCTCACCGCAAGCGGGAGGGGGAGCTAAATATTTACTGAAACAAATCCGCCTCGCCCTCCAGCAACGTCACCGTGGCGCTGTCTTCGCCGCTGTTCTCGTCTAGTATCAGCTCAACTCTCACCAGCGCCGGGTCAACGCTGGTGACCACCAACCGGTCATCGGCGGCCACTGTATAAGCCTGAGTGCTAAGCATTTGCCGATCTGGTTCCGGTGGAATGGGTGGTTCTACCACCACTACTGGGTCGTTACTATCACTACAAGCACCTAAAGTAAGTACCGCCAGTAGTAGCAACAGACGTAGCGAACGCGCGCGTAAGTGTGAAATCGTGTGCATAGGTCGCCCCTTAAAAATATAAGTCGTCAGCAATGTGAGAGTCGATGCGGATACTGATTTCCCCGTCGATGCGCTCCAGTAGCACAGTGGCGCCCGGTGCAAAACGGGTGTCGGTTAGCAAATCGGAATTGTTAGCCCAACTTTCACTGCTACTGTTATAGCGCTGATAGCGCGCCTGCAAATACGTGTCTGCATCGATTTCCAATAACAGCCGCATACCGTCCTCGCCGAGCGTGGGGAAGGTGACTAGCACCTGCCCGAGGCTCTGCTGATTAACGCTGATTTCGGCACCGGGAATCAGACTGTGGATGTTTAGCAGAACCTCGCCATCGGCGGTGACAATGCGCTGGCGGGCGCGGCCATCGGCAAAGGCATCTATTTGATAGAGCTTGCCGTCTGCATCGCTAAAGCGGCTGGCGACAAACGGCAGGCCGTTTACATCAGCCATCACTCGCGACAGAGTGCCCGGCAGTTCACTCTTCAAAACCGTATCCCACAGGGTCTGCTCGCCCTCGGTAGCTTTGAGTCTGTGTTGGTGGGTATCTGGATTGGGCAAGATAACACTCAGCTGACGATTGTCGGAGATAACCGCCACATTACCCTGCTCATCCAGCGCGCACTCGGGTACCTCGCAAATAATGCCTGCCTCGCCGGGTAAACTGTTTATGATAACTGGCGCTGCAGCAGGTGCGGCACTCTCCCAGGTCAGGGCAATGTCACCTTCGGCGCTGTGATTGCCAGACACATTTCCGGCCACGGCAATATGGTAGGTTTCACCGGCCTCGGCCACCAACCAGAGCTGATCGGCCGCGAGATTAACGGCGTCTACCGGCGTCAGGTTTTGCAGTCCGGTACCGGTATAGACCGCCACCAGGCTGTCGATAGCGCTTAGCTGACTGCTAAACAACATGCGCTCGGTATCGGGAGCTGTCCACCGCCACCAGACGCTGTTGCCTGCACTGGCGCCGCTGATGGCACTGGCGTGATCCGGCTCGTTGGTTTCGGTGCTGGCGTGCACATTGCTGCCCAGGCTGCTGCCGCTGGCGCCGCTGAGTGTTTGCGCATAAACAAAGCGGTTATTGGTTGGAGCATTTGGGTTATCCGCATCAATTGGCACATCGGGCAGGTCTGTTTCTGCTCCCGCCAAACGGCTGTGTAAACTGATATTGTTAAAGCTTACCCGGTCGCCGTTATCCACAGTCATATCGTCGCCGCCAAAGCGAATGCGCACTTTGAAGTGCGGATTATTGCGGGCGCTGTTAATACCGGAAAAATCCACGGTATACAGCTGATAGCTGTCTTCAATCAGCGGCAAAGTGTGCGCGGCAAGCCCGGCGCGGGTCCACTGGGGTTGACCGCTATTGGTGGCGTAGTCTAAACGCAAAAACTGGGCGGCGCCTTCATCCATGGCGGCAAAGCGCAACAGCGGATCGTGCATGCCACTGGTGGGCAGGTGCAGAAGTATGGCATTTTCACCGGACGGACCCTGGAAGGGCTGCCTGATTTGCACCGCGCGCATATTGACATCGCTAAAGGCGGTGCCGTAATTGCCTGCCGCAAAATAGTTAACGTCGGTGGGCTCGTTGCGTCTTTCCATAGAGGCTTTACGGTCGGTGTCCGGATAGCCCGGCAACGCCGAGTGATAACTGATGTGGGCGCCCGGCAGTGCGGCAAAGTGCGGTGCAATGTGAGTCAGTTCAGTATCGTTGGTCAAGTTGTTGTCGAATAACCAGAAATAAGCCAGCTCCTCGCTTTGATGTAAGTCGAGGGTGATATTATTAAAGGTCACCCGATCGCCGTTATCCGCCATCATGTCCGGCCCGGCAAAGCGGATACGCACTTTAAAGTGCGGGTTGTTATCCACTGCAGCGATACCGGCAAAATTAATGGTATAGCCCTGAAACTCATCGGACAGCGGCAAAATGGTTTGCGATAAGCCCGCAGTAGTCCACAGCGGATTGCCGCTGTTGGTGGCATAGTCGATGAGCAAACTGTCGGCGGCGCCCTCATCCATGGCAGCAAAACGCAGCATGGTGGCACTATGGCCGGTGGTGGGCAGCTCCAGTATCAGCGTGTTTTCGCCCGCATCGCCCATAAACGGTTGCTTGATTTGCACCGCGCGCATATTGAAATCGCCGTAGGGCGTATCCAGCGGGTAATTAATAGGCGTGGGTGCGTTGCGTCGCTCCATAGACGCGCGCCGCCAGTTGGGGCTTTCGCTAGTAAACGGGTAGCCGGCCAGCGCCGAGTGGAACACAATTCGGCCGCTGTTTTCGGTGTAGCTAAGGGTGGCCTCAATGGTTTCCAGCGGCGTGTTATTGGCCATTTCATTATCAAACACAAAAGCGTGCAGGTACGGCGGTGCGCTGGCCACAAAGTGCGCGGTAACTTCAAGATCGCCGTTGGGTGTCAGCTCTGCCTTGGCGCCGGTGTTATCCGGCAGACCGCTCCAGTGGCTAAAAGTAAAACCCGGTGCGGCTATGGCCTCAAGTTCTATGGGAACACCGGCAAAGTAGGTGCCGCTCCAGGGATAGCCCTCTACACCGGGCTTACTCGGCAGAATTTCCACACTGTTGACGCGAATATGCCCGCGGCTGGTATCGCTGTTATTAAGGGTGAGCTGGTAATCGCCACCCAAGCCAAAATAATCACGCAGGTGCTGGCGCTGGTAGGCGGGGCGCGCATTGGCAAAATCCGTCATTATTTGCACTTGTTGCTGCCACCAGTTATTAAGGCTGTTCGGTTGCACCCAGGGGTGTTTCCAGCGCGCATGATGGCCGTGCATATCCGCCGCTATTTCAGCTTTCATCTGCTCGATAACGCCGGTGACGCGCTCGGCGTGAAAATGGGTGTTAAGCAAATCGGCAAAGCGGTTGATAAAGTCGTGCTTAAAATCCTCGTTTTCCAGCAGGTTGCGCAGCAAAAACGTGGACCAGTCGGGGTTTGGCCACTCGGAAAGGCCCGCCTGGGTGGCAAAGCTCAGGGTGTCATTCATAGCGGCATCTTCGCCGCTGTTGCTGTAGAGGCCAAAACCAAAGTCGGTGTCGTACCACATCCAGCGCCAGCGACCGTCATGGCCGTAGGGCGCATTGGGCAAATACTCGCTGGTGCGCAGGCGCCAGTAATCAATATTGTTGCCGGGCCAATCGGTGTTATTAACGTATATACTGGCAATGCTGTAATCGATAAAGTTGTCAGTATCGATGCGGGTTTGTACCTGCTCAAAATGGCTGTCTGCGGCCATAGAGTTGTTGGCGATATAGTCAAGGGTTTGCAGGTAATGCTCGGCATCACCTTCGTCTACCTCGTTGTTATTGGTGAGTATGTCAACATTGTCGGAGTCGAGGTTATAGGTTCTGCCCAGGTAGTGGCGGTCAAAGCGCTCGCGCAGATTGAGAATACCCCAGTGTTCGCCATTGATATAAACCACCGTGGGGCGGTAGGCCTGGGTGTCCATGCGCAGCTCGGCGCCCAGTGCCTGCATCATCGCATCGCGGAACATCGTGTAGTCATTGTCGTTACCCGAGTTGCGCAGCATCAGACGGTTGTAGCCGCTGCTGTCTTGATCGGGA
>DATBNH010000058.1:0-5422 GCA_036554405.1 Cellvibrionaceae bacterium
CCAAGCGCCGCGCCAGCTCGGCACCGGTAATAAGGTTATGGGTTTGCAATAACTCCAGCAAAGCCAATACACGGGTGGTGGGATTCGCCATAAGTGTAGTGTGCCATTTAATTAGGGCCAAATATAACCTAATTACACTCCAAACTGTAGCCCAGCTGTGAAGGGCACCTTCAAGCTAGCCATTATAGGATTTAGATTTAAAAGGTGACATATGATTAACGGAAGTTGTTGCTGTGGTGCAGTGAAATTTTCACTGGCATCAAAACCCGAGTTTCTGGCTATTTGTCACTGCAGTCGATGCCGAAAACTGGGCAGTTCGGAGTTCTTTATGGTGCAGCGGGATTCTTTGCAATGGATATCGGGCAAAGAGCTTGTGGCTGAATATGTGCCAGAGCCACCCTTTAAGTATAAAAGATGCTTTTGCAGCGTGTGCGGCACAAGCCTTGGGGAAATTTTATCCACCGACAAGCAATTCCCCATCGCGGCCAACAGCCTTGATTCCGATCCCGACATCAAGGTGTGGCTTCATGAGCATGTCGCCTCTAAGCCCTCATGGCAACTGCTGCATAAGGACGCAAAATTGTTTGACGGCGATCCACAATAGTAATACCAAAAACGAAAACAGCTGGCCCAGTTCATAATAACTATCGAGTAACGCCATGAAAATATTATCGCTAATACTATTAATCTGCCTTAACCTGACCGCCCTTGCAGTCGCGGAAAATACTCACAAGGAGCCTGAAAATATGTTGGAAAAACCTGTTAACCATATATTCCCTACTCACAAATACGCACCACTGCCCCCAAGCCAACGCTTGCACTTAATCTTGTTGGGTGTAGACGATGTGGTCCGTGCTACCCGTTTTTATCGGGCCCTTGGCTGGCAGGAGTCAGCCACCGGTCACGCGGGTTTTGCCAAGTTTAATTTGGGTGGCTACGCTCTTTGTTTATTGCCTCGCGCCGATTTAACGGCCGATGCCAAACAGGAATCCGGTAGCGGTTTTACCGGCATGGCACTGGTGTATATTGCCCGCACGCCGGAAGAAGTGCCAGCCATACTCGCCAAGGCCGAGGCCGCCGGTGGCACTATCGTAAAACCCGCCACCCGCACCCCCTACGGTATCGCCGGTTACTTCAAAGACCCAGACGGTCATCTGTTTGAGGTGGATTATGAAAAAGTCTGGGTGCTTGATGACGAACAGCGGCTGGTGGTGGACGAAATCAACTGATTGCACACGGACACATTTGCGGGAGGCGTCCCATTCGACAACTGCTCCTCGGCTTTGGCATCCTGCATCGCCCTAACGCCTAAATCCATTTAGTCGTGAGTTGTCCTACTACTTGCCTTCCATGGCAATAGATTAGGCCTTCGCGAAAACCTGATTGCACATTGGCTCATTGTAATTTTTTAAACCGCTGCCACTGCCAGTAAGTAAGCGAGCGCCATAACCATTCGGCAGGGCCAAAGCGATAGCGATTTAACCACCAGTGACTGAGCGCTATCTGCAACGCAAAAAACGCCACCACCAATAGCGGATGCCAAAGTTGGGGGATTCCCCCCCACAAACCCAGGCCATAACCGTAAAACACCGTGGTCCAAACCATTGATTGCAATAAATACTGGCTCAGCGCCATACGCCCAACCGGAGCCAGCCAAGCAAGTTTCGCTGCCGCCAGTAATACTAATGCCAGGTAACCCAAGGGTACTATCACGCCTGCAATTAACGCCAAGGTGCCTCCCAGCAAAACAGCCTGATCAAGTAGTGCCAAGTCACCCCGATAAATCAACAACGTGCTCAGTGCGGCCAATAGCAACCCCAAAGGCAAGCCCGCCAGCGCCCAGCGCCGTAAAAAACCGCGATGCGCTGTTAAGTCTGTAACTCGACCAGACTCCACCAGCCAACGGCCCAAAAGAAAATACCCCACAATCATCAGCATTAAGAAAAAACCATTTGATGATACGTAAGACCAATAACTGTGAAGGCGCTCGCCAGTTATCTCAGAAAAACTACCGCTGCCATAGACACCACCTGAGCGTTCAACATCGGCAATTAATTCGATTTTTTCTTGCATCATTTCTTCTTGCATATCGGTTATTGACTCTGGATCAATAACTGATGACAGGGCGAATATTCCTGTTAATAATACAGGTATACCGATTAATACCAGCGCCCATTTCCACAGCCGCTGCACCGGCGTAAGCCTGAAAAATATCAACATAACCACGGCGCTAAGGGCATACAGCAGTAAAATATCACCCGACCAAATAAAAGCCATATGCCCTAAGCCCATAAGCGCCAAGACTAACAGTCGGCGACCATAAGCCGCCCCAAAACCAACACCTGTCTCACCAGCGCGCTCGGCCATCAGGGTAAAGCCAATACCAAAGAGCATGGCAAATAAGGGATAAAACTTCCCTTCTGCCAACCAGGTTATTAGCCAGTCGACGGCAAAATCGGCACCGGTAAGCGCCGCATCCGGGCCAAGATAAACGGCCTGTAAAGGGCGGGTAAACCACTGAAAATTTACCAGCAAAATACCGAACAACGCAAAGCCGCGTAGTATATCCAGGTGGATAAGACGCTCAGACTGTGTGGTGGCGTTAATCGTATTTTCTTGCATGCTGCTTTCCTTGATTATTTATTTCACCTCTCCTTGCTGGGCAGAGAGCTCTTAATTTCCGTGTCTATGTTACTCCCCTCTCAGTCATTCCCGCGAAGGCGGGCATTGCGGGTTTGGGGAGGGTGACGGTTATGGCACTACGCATTTTACAAAGTGCCAACATAAAGAGCCCCCTCCCCAGCCCTCCCCCGCAAGCGGGAGAGGGAGCGCTTGGGTCTCGTGCCACTACCCCCTCTCGCTTGCGGGACGCCTACAAGACAAGGTGGTAGGGCCGAGGCGGGATCAGAGGCCGAGGGGTTGGGGGAGGGTCAATATTTCCGACGATAACGCATCATTGTCATGGGCGCAAATACCAGTGTGAGTAGTATCGGTGTGATCAGTGATTTTGCCAGTTGCGATAGCGTAATGGTATTGTCCAAACAGCCACGCAGTGCCGTCACCAAGTGAGATACCGGGTTGGCCGCGACTATTGTTTGCAGCCAATCGGGCATGGTGGCCGGGTCTACGTAGATATTAGAAGCGAAGGTGAGTGGCATCAGGAATATCCAGCTAATGGTCATTACCGCGCCGGGGGTGCGCAGTATTAGCCCCAGCAGGGTGAACACCCAGCTTAACCCCAAGCCAAAAATATTTAACCACACCAGCGCTAATAGCAAACCACCTAGGCCCGCCTCTATGCGATAGCCCAGCAGCAAACCCACCAGCACCACAATTATGGCTGCCAGCGAGTAACGTAAAATATCGCCCAGCATGGCACCCACTATGGGCGAGGGCGCCCAAATGGGCATGGACTTAAAGCGGTCATACACGCCTTTGCCGATATCGGTATTGAGATTTACACCTGTGTAGAGCGAGGTAAAAATTACCGTTTGCGCCAAAATGCCCGGCAATAAAAACTGTAAATATTCACTGGTGGAACCGGCCAGGGCGCCACCAAATAAATAGGTGAACATAACCGTAAACATAATGGGCGTAATAAGCACATCAAACATCTGCTCGGGCACATATTTGATTTTGAGCAGTGCGCGCCAGCCAAACGCGGTGGCACAAGTGAGTGCGCTCGCCTTGGCGGGCCGCTCGCGCCGGGCGATGGCCTGGTGCAGTGTGGTGGTTTGAGTTTGCTGGCTCATACGCTGCCCTCCTCGGTTTGCGCAGCGCCAGCTTGCGCCTCTGCCGGATGACCGGTGAGGGCCATAAACACTTCATCCAAACTTGGCTGACCCATAGAATAATGGGCCAGCTCTATGCCCGCGCGGGGCAATTCGGCCAAGGCATAGGTAGCTTTGGCCACATCCGAAAATTGCACACTGAGCGCACCGGGGGCCACCTCAATATGCACAGGCACCGACAGGTAATCGGCCAGAATTTTTTGTGCGGCCTGGCGCTGATGGGTATCATTCAGTTGAATATGCATCACACCGGTGCCCACCGAGGTTTTTAACTCCTTACTGGTGCCCTCGGCAATCACCTTGCCGTGATCAATCACCGCTATGCGATCGGCCAGTTGATCGGCCTCTTCCAGATATTGGGTGGTCAGCAATACTGTGGTGCCATCTGCCACCAGCGCTCGCACTATTTCCCAAACCTGATTGCGCGAGCGCGGATCGAGGCCGGTGGTGGGCTCGTCCAGGAACATTAAATCGGGGGTAATAATTAACGAGGCGGCAATATCCAAACGCCGGCGCATGCCACCGGAGTAGGTTTTTACCTGCTTTTTAGCAGCCTCGGCCAAATCAAATGCGGTTAATAACTCATCGCTCCTCTGCTTAGCCGCCTTGCGGCTAAAACCCAGCAGGCGCGAGAGTAATAACAGATTTTCTTGCCCCGAGAGGTCTTCATCCAGCGAGGCGAATTGCCCGGTAAGGCTGATGCGCGAGCGCAGTTTATCCGCCTCGCGCACAATATCGTGCCCCAGTACCTTGGCGCTGCCACCGTCTGGCGGCAGCAGGGTGGCGAGCATGCGCACCGTGGTAGTTTTGCCCGCGCCATTGGGGCCTAACACGCCGTAAACGCTACCGGCTTTTACTTGCAGGTCGATTCCGTTTACCGCCGGTGTTTCACCAAAACGTTTTATTAGCCCGGTGGTCTCTATGGCGAGGTCCATGCTACGGCCCTTTGATGTGTAATTATAGTAAAAAGAGAGTGAGCCAGGATCTACTTGGCAATGCGCTTCAACATTACCATAATTGGAATAGTATTTCGTAAAAATTAATGTTGGGAGGAAAAATCAATAAAAAACAGAGGCGAAAAATCAGGGCGCTTACCCATTACCTGGCTGGTAAGCGCCCCGCTTTCTAAAAAGCTCAATACTCTAACCTTGCAAAAATTAGAGCAGTATCAAGAATTATAACGATCTTCCCGAAAGAACAACTGAGTGACCGGACTGCGGATCTATTATCAAAATCGACTGAAAACCTGTCATTCCACCAGCCCAGTACAACACCTTCTTCTCGGGCTCAAAAGCCAAACCAGAAGTACCTATTGACGCTCCTGTCGGGGCCTCACCTAAATTTATTTGCGTACGAAACCCTGAATTCAAATCAATCTCTAGTAGATTGCCTACACTATTAACCAAGAAAATCTTATTGCCATCTTCATCAATGGCACTGGCGCGAACATTTCTTCTGATGCTTGGTAATTGATTATCACTGTCTTGTGAAATAATAGTGGTTGACCTGTTGAAACCCGAACCATTCACGCGTATCAGATTTGAATTAAACAAGTCATTATTGCAACTCACTAAACTGTTCTGATAACTTTCAAGGCAAATTGGAGCCCCAATACCAACAGTAGAACTATT
>DATBNH010000098.1:0-9493 GCA_036554405.1 Cellvibrionaceae bacterium
TAGGTCTATATAATAGCGACAAGCTTCAATAACACCGGCACGAATACTGCGGATATTGGGGATTTGCGAACCCAAATGAAAGTGCAATAATTGCAAACAGTGCAGAAGCTGGGCGTCGCGCAAGGAGTCAATGATTTCCACCAGTTGATTGGTAGTCAAACCAAACAGGCTTCTATCGCCACTGTCTTCCGCCCAGTGCCCCTCTACTTTGGTGGATAGTTTAAGACGCACACCAATTAAAGGGTCTACCCCCAGTTCGCGACTGCGCTCAATCACCAGCTTAACTTCGGCAAGGGTTTCCAGTACAAAAAAACATTTAAAACCCAGTTTGCGCGACTGCAAGCCAAGGTCGATAAACTCTGCGTCTTTGTACCCATTGCAGATAATCAAGCTGTCGCGGTTGGTCAAGGTCGAGATTGCAATCATCAGCTCGGCTTTACTACCCGCCTCAAGCCCGTGATTGTAGCGTTCACCAAAGCGTGCAATTTCTTCTACTATATGGCTTTGTTGATTAACTTTAATGGGAAAAGCACCGCGATATACACCCTGATACCCGGTGCTTTTTATCGCTTCAGCGAAAGATTCATTGAGGATACTGATGCGACTGTCCACCAGATTTTCAATACGCAATAATACCGGCATTTCCAGGCCGCGCTGCTGCAAACCATCAATAATATCGGTGATGGACACGCTTGCCTCGGCACTGTTGCCCGGCGCACGAATTTCAACCTCACCTTTAGCATTGACGCCAAAGTAACCGCTGCCCCACTCTTCAATACCGTAGAGCTCGGCGGATTGTTTGGCGGACCAGGCCTGCGTTTCAGATGCTTTCAATCACGTACCCTCTTATAAACTCGGTAATGCGCTAAAGATGCGCAATGTTCCATATTTTATCCCGAAATAAAAGCCTTTTCAGATCGTGTCCATCACAGACGCCTCTCGTTATGACGAAAAAGGCGGCCGAAGCCGCCTTTTTCCCCGCCGGTAATAGGTTTACCAGCCGGTGACTTCTTTTAGTGCTACACCAATATCAGCAAGGCTACGCACGGTTTTCACACCGGCGTCTTCCAGGGCTGCGAATTTTTCATCCGCAGTACCTTTACCGCCGGCAATGATAGCACCGGCGTGACCCATGCGCTTACCGGCAGGTGCGGTAACACCGGCAATGTAAGATACAACAGGCTTGGTAACATTGGCCTTAATAAAGGCTGCTGCCTCTTCTTCTGCACTACCGCCAATCTCACCAATCATCACAATCGCTTCAGTTTTAGGGTCATCCTGAAACAATTGCAGAATATCGATAAAGTTAGAACCTGGAATCGGATCACCGCCAATGCCCACACAAGTGGATTGACCAAAACCATAATCGGTAGTCTGCTTAACCGCCTCGTAAGTCAAGGTGCCAGAGCGAGAAACAATACCGACTTTACCTGGCTTATGAATATGACCGGGCATAATACCGATTTTACACTCGCCCGGAGTGATCACTCCGGGGCAGTTAGGGCCAATCAAACGCACACCCAATTCATCGCATTTGACTTTACAGTCGAGCATATCCAATGTTGGCACGCCTTCGGTAATACACACAATCAACTTGATGCCACCGTTAGCGGCTTCAAGAATTGAGTCTTTACAAAAAGGCGCAGGCACGTAAATTACCGAGGCCTCGGCACCCGTTTGGGCAACCGCTTCAGCCACTGTATTAAAAACAGGCAATCCTAAATGAGTCTGACCGCCTTTACCGGGCGTAACACCGCCTACCATCTTGGTGCCATAAGCAATGGCTTGCTCAGAATGAAAGGTCCCCTGTGATCCGGTAAAACCCTGACAAATGACTTTAGTATCTTTATTAATTAAAACGCTCATTTATTTGCCCTCCGCTGCTTTAACAACTTGCTCGGCAGCATCAGTCAGACTGTTCGCAGCAATAATATTCAAACCACTGTCGGCCAATACCTTGGCGCCCACTTCAGCGTTGTTACCTTCCAGACGCACAACGACGGGCACTTTTACACCCACCTCTTCTACGGCACCGATTACGCCCTCGGCAATCAAGTCGCAGCGCACAATACCGCCAAAAATATTAATCAGTACCGCTTTAACATTTTCGTCAGACAAAATAATCTTGAACGCCTCAACCACACGCTCTTTGGTGGCACCGCCACCTACATCCAAAAAGTTGGCTGGCTGGCCGCCATGCAATTTCACAATGTCCATGGTGCCCATAGCCAAGCCTGCGCCATTGACCATACAACCGATATTGCCGTCGAGTGCTACATAGTTAAGCTCCCACTTGGCCGCATGTGCCTCGCGCTCATCTTCCTGCGAGGGATCGTGCATTTCACGCAAATCGGGATGGCGATAAAGAGCATTGCCGTCGATGGCGACTTTGGCATCCAGACAATGCAGGTCGCCGGCAGGGGTAATCACCAGCGGATTGACTTCCACCAGCGCCAGGTCTTTCTCTTTAAACAGCTTGGCAAGGCCCAGAAAGATTTTTACAAACTGGCTGATTTGCTTGCCTTCAAGACCGAGTTTAAACGCCAGATCACGACCCTGATATGGCTGTGCGCCTACCAGTGGATCAATAATGGCTTTAAGGATTTTCTCGGGGGTCTCTTCGGCTACTTTTTCAATTTCCACACCGCCTTCGGTAGAGGCCATAAACACAATACGCTGACTGGCCCGATCAAGTACCGCACCCAGATACAACTCCTGGTCGATATCGGTACAAGTCTCTACCAGAATACGACTAACTGGTTGACCCTTGGCATCTGTCTGGTAAGTCACCAGATTATTGCCCAACCACTGCTTGGCAAAAGCTTCAATTTCGCCTTTGGTTTTTAGCAGTTTAACGCCGCCGGCCTTACCACGGCCACCAGCATGCACCTGTGCTTTAACGACAAATTCAGTGCCGCCGATAATATCCACAGCGCTAGCCGCTTCTGCCGGTGTTTGAGCGGCAACGCCCTTGGACACCGGTAAGCCATACTGTGCAAACAGTTGTTTGCCTTGATACTCATGCAAGTTCATGATTTATATCCATTTGTTACGTGACGAGTGCAGCCCGGAGCTGTCACCTGACAAAGTTCACGCAGGTAAACACCTGCCCCTATTCTTCCCGATTATAAACATAGTCCTGATAACAGAACCGTTACAATCACGGCGCGACTGATGGCTCTATCAATCGGCGCCGATCACTTTTTTATTGTGTTATTTTTTACGCTTGCGGTTGGCCATATGAATAGCATGGCCGTGTACTGCCAAGGCAGCTTCTTTTACCGCTTCTGAGAAAGTCGGATGACCAAACACGGTCATACCAATATCTTCAGCACTGGAGCCGAACTCCATGGCAATAGCAATTTGTTGTACCAGATCAGAGGCGCTGGGGCCAACAATATGGCAACCCAAAATGCGGTCAGTCTTGGCGTGAGCAATAATTTTTACCATGCCCTCTGCTTCATCGGCAGCTACTGCGCGGCCAATGGCGGCAAAAGGGAAGGTCCCCACTTCATAAGGCTCGCCCTCGGCCTTAAGTTGCTCTTCGGTTTTACCCACCGAGGCAACCTCAGGGTGAGTGTAGATAACATTGGGTATAATATCGTAATTAAGCAGTGATTTTTGACCGGCAATACGCTCGGCAACCATCACCCCCTCTTCCGAACCTTTATGCGCCAGCATTGGCCCGCGTACCACGTCACCCACGGCCCACACACCGGGCGCATCGGTTGAGCACAAATCATTGACGTAGATATACCCGCGCTCATCAAGATTCACATCACTATCTTCTGCCAATAAGCCTTCGGTAAAGGGACGACGGCCGACACAGACAATCAACTTATCAAAGGTTTCTTTTTGCTCTTTACCATCTTTATCGGTAAAGGTCACAACCACTTGTTTTTTCTTGCCCTTACCGGTCACTTCCGTGCCAGTCACACGGCAACTCAAGCGAATATCCAAGCCTTGCCCTGAGAAAATCTTGTATGATTCTTTGGCAATCTGCTGATCCATCATCGCCAGAAAACTGTCCATGGCCTCGAGCAATACTACCTCAGAGCCCAAACGCTTCCAGACACTGCCCAGCTCCAACCCGATAACGCCAGCACCAATTACACCCAGACGACCCGGCACTGCATCAAACTCCAGCGCGCCGGTAGAATCCACTATGACATCACCATCCAGAGGTGCAACACCGATATTTACAGGAACCGAGCCCGAAGCGAGAATGACATTTGCCGTCTCCAGCACCGAGACTTTGCCGTCATTATCGGTGTATTCAACTTTATGGCCCGCCAGTAATTTGCCGGTGCCGTAAAGCGAAGTCACTTTGTTTGCCATAAACAGCGAGGCAATACCGCCCGACATTTTCTTCACAACCTGATCTTTGCGCGAGAGCATGGCTGGCACATCAATCGCTACCTTGCCAGTACTGATACCGTGATCGCCAAGGCTGGCATTAACTTCATGAAACTTTTGTGAGCTGTCGAGCAACGCCTTGGATGGAATACAACCAACATTCAGGCAAGTACCACCGTTGACACCCTTGCCCTGCTTATCTTTCCACTTTTCAATACAGGCGGTTTTTAAACCCAGTTGCGCGGCGCGGATAGCGGCAACATAGCCGGCAGGCCCGGAACCAATAACGATCACATCGTACTTGTCAGACATAGTTGTATTCCCATAATTAAAACAAAACCGGCGTTGGTGTTCCGGTTAAAACAGATTACCGGGCAGCCGGTAAGCCGCCCGTAATAAAAGGTCCGGTTTAGATTTCCAAAAGAATGCGTGCTGGATCTTCAAGTAGATCCTTGATGGCCACCAAAAATTGCACCGCCTCTTTGCCGTCAATTAAGCGATGATCATAGGACAGAGCCAGATACATCATTGGCAGGATTTTCACCTCGCCGTTAACCGCCATGGGACGCTCCTGAATTTTGTGCATACCCAAAATCGCAGTTTGCGGCAAATTCAAAATTGGCGTAGACAATAGCGAGCCGAAAACACCGCCATTAGTAATAGTGAAGGTACCACCGGTCATCTCTTCAATGCCGAGTTTTCCGTCGCGGGCGCGTCCGCCGAAATCGCGAATGGTAGATTCCACTTCAGCAATGCTCATGTTTTCCGAGTTGCGCAGCACCGGCACTACCAAGCCTTTTTCGGTAGAAACAGCAACGCCAATATCCTGATAACCATGATAGACAATATCATTGCCATCGAGCGATGCATTCACCGCCGGGAAACGACGCAGCGCCTCGGTTGCAGCTTTCACAAAAAAGCCCATAAAGCCCAACCGGGTACCTTTGTGTGCTTTTTCAAACTGATCTTTATATTGACTACGCAGCGCCATTACCGGGCCCATATTCACCTCGTTAAAGGTTGTTAACATGGCCGTAGTGCCTGTCGCCTCCAGCAAACGTTCAGCAATGCGCTTTCTAAGGCGCGTCATAGGTACGCGTTTTTCTACTCGGTCACCGCTGTCGAGTTGCGCAGCGGATGGCGCGGGGCTTGATGCCGCTGCAGGCTTGGCGGCTGGTGCTGATTTAGCCTCACTGCTGGCACTGTCTAAATGATTAACCACGTCTTCTTTGGTGACGCGGCCATCTTTGCCAGTGCCTTTAATATCGGCAGGCTTGATGTTGTTTTCCTCGGCCATTTTACGTGCCGCCGGGCTCAACAATTTTTCCTTATCGTTTTCTTTATCGGTATTGTCATCCGTATCGGCGGCTGCAGGCTCAGCAGCTGGGGTTTCAGCGCTGTCAGACGTTATCTCGCCACCACTACCGGCTTCAAATTTTGCAATAACTTCATTGCTTAACACCGTATCGCCTTCAGCTTTGAGAATATCAACCAGCTTACCATCGGCAGGCGCTACTACTTCCAACACCACCTTATCGGTTTCGATATCCACAATCAGCTCGTCACGCGATACCGCTTCACCCGGTTGTTTATGCCAGGTCGCAACAGTCCCGTCCTGTACAGATTCGGGAAAAGTGGGGGCTTTAATTTCTATGCTCATTACGTTTCCTTAGCCTTCGCTAGTTCTTTTGTCGCAGACGTGCATTAAACAGTTACCGTTAATGCTTCGTTAATAAAGCGCTTTTGCTCTTCCAGGTGAACCGAGGCGTAACCGCAGGCTGGCGCCGCCGAGGCATCGCGACCTACATAGCCCAAATACAACTTCGGATTTAAATCGTACACCACACGGCGCATATGATGCTGGCTGCTATACCAGGCACCCTGATTCATCGGCTCTTCCTGACACCAGAAAATATCCTTGATTTTAGCGAAGGGGGCCAAGGCAGCCTTCAGCTCTTCTTCCGGAAATGGATACAACTGTTCCAGACGAATCAGTGCCACATCAGTCTGTTCTCGTTTGGTGCGTTCTTCTAACAGGTGATAATAAACCTTACCACTACACAAAATAACCCGCTTAACCTTGGCCGGCTTTAACTGTTCTTCGCCAATCACATTCTGGAAAGAGCCATTAGCCAAATCTTCAAGAGAGGATGTAGCCAGCGGATGACGCAAAATCCATTTCGGGCTCATTACCACCAGCGGGCGCCGCATAGGCCGAATCGCCTGGCGCCTCAGCATATGAAATACTTGTGCGGGCGTAGTAGGAATACAGATTTGAATATTATGCTCGGCACACAACTGCATAAAACGTTCGAGGCGTGCCGAGGAGTGCTCCGGCCCCTGCCCTTCGTAGCCGTGGGGCAGCAACATAGTCAGTCCGCACAGGCGTCCCCATTTGTGCTCCCCGCTGGTGATAAACTGATCAATGACCACCTGAGCACCGTTGGCAAAATCACCGAACTGCGCCTCCCAGATAACCAGTCCACCGGGCATAGTGGTGGCATAACCGTATTCAAAAGCCAGTACCGCCTCTTCTGATAAATAAGAGTCGTATAAATCAAAACGCGGCTGATCTTCGGTAATATGGCACAAAGGCGTGTAGGTGCTGCCATCTTTTTGGCTGTGCAATACCGCATGACGATGAGAGAAAGTACCCCGACCGACATCTTGTCCGGTCATGCGCACGGCAAAGCCCTGCTCTACCAGGGTAGCGTAAGCCAGGGTCTCGGCAAAGCCCCAGTTAATGGGCAAGGCGCCACCAGCCATTTTGCGTCTATCATCATAAATTTTTGATACCTGGCGCTGCAACACTATACCATCAGGTACTTCGCACATTTTGTGCGCCACCGCTTGCAGAGCTTTTAAATCAAACCCGGTTTCCGCTGGCGTCTGCCAATCATGACCAATATAAGGTGACCAGTCGACAAACAAGCTGCGGTCCGGTTCGGACACCAAACCGCTAGCCACATTTTCACCGCGATCAAGCGCCTCGCGATAATTATTCATCATGGTGTCCGACTCTTCCTGAGTCAGCAAACCATCGCTCACCAACTGCTCACTGTAAACAGTACGCGCCGTCTTGTGAGTGCGGATTGTTTTGTACATCAAAGGTTGTGTTGATGACGGATCATCGGCCTCGTTATGGCCGCGACGGCGATAGCAAACCAGATCGACAACCACATCCTTTTTGAATTCCTGGCGATAGTCCATGGCCAGTTGGGCCACAAACAAGACTGCATCCGGGTCGTCGGCATTGACGTGAAAGATCGGAGCTTCGATCATTTTGGCCACATCGGTACAGTACTCGGTAGAACGGGCATCTTCGCGGCGGCTGGTGGTAAAACCCACCTGATTGTTAATCACCAGATGCATAGTGCCGCCGGTGTAGTAGGCGCGGGTTTGCGACATCTGGAAAGTTTCCATGACCACGCCTTGACCGGCAAAGGCGGCATCACCATGCACCACAATAGGCAGTACTTTATCGCCTGGCGCATCTTCGCGACGATCCTGGCGGGCACGCACAGAACCTTCCACGACCGGTGACACAATCTCCAGATGCGAGGGGTTAAAAGCCATAGCCATGTGAATTTCGCCACCGGGCGTCATCACGTTAGAGGAGAAACCCTGGTGATATTTAACATCTCCCGAGGTATCCACCAGACGCTTGCCTTCAAACTCACCAAACAATTCAGACGGGCTTTTACCGAACACATTAACCAGCGTATTCAGTCGGCCTCGGTGTGCCATACCCAACACAATTTCTTTAACGCCGTAACCGCCGGCACGCTTTACCACAGCATCCACCAGCGGAATAAACGCTTCGCCGCCCTCAAGACCAAAGCGCTTGGTACCCGGGTATTTACTGTCCAGATGGCGTTCAAGACCTTCAGCGGCGGTCAGTCGCTCCAATACTGCCAAGCGCTGTTCAGCACTGAAGTTAGGCTTGGATCGAACACTTTCGAGGCGCTGTTGCAACCACTGCTTTTCAGCAAGATTAGTGATATGCATAATCTCGGGGCCAACATGGCCGCAGTAGGTTTGTTGCAAAGCTTCAAAAATATCCCGAAGAGGGGCTTCATCGCGACCAATGAACAGCGGGTCGGTTTGAAATACCGTATCCAGATCGGCAGAGGTAAGGCCGTGAAAACCAAGATCGAGGTCTGGCACCTGCTCACGCACCATCAAACCCAGTGGGTCGAGCTTGGCGTGCTGGTGTCCACGGAAACGGTAAGAACTGATCAACTGCAGAACTTTAACCTGCTTGCGCTCATGCTCAACAGAAACAGAAGAGGCCACAGTGGGCGATGCGGTAACGCTGCGCGCTTTAGCCAACTGCACAAACTGTTCACGGATCACCGAATGGGGTACATCCTGCGTAACCACACCGTCGATTCGAGGCAGCTGATCAAAATACTCCCGCCACGCCTCAGGCACACTATTAGGCTCGTGTAGATATGTATCGTAGAGGTCTTCCACATAAGCCGCATTACCGCCGCTCAAGTGAGATGTGCTCCACAGTTGCTCCATAATGCTGTCTTGCATTCCAACCACCTTGTATCTGGGGATTGTCCGGTATCGGCTGCACACAATGGCTGCCGTTGGCCCGCTCAGGTGATAACCCGAGACTCCCCTGCTATTCACTAGCGTTAGCTACCAAACGCGCCCAACTTGTGGTCGGGCCCGCCGCTCAATGCCGAACAAAATCCGGCCAATACAAAAGTGCGCGTCGATTCGAGCAACCCCTGACAACGCGCAGTCTACTATCTCAATAATCGCTCGCTCAAGTTGCGCTGTTAAGCAGCATTGAGCGGATGTGACCAATGGCCCGGGTAGGATTTAACCCTTTGGGGCACACTGCAACGCAGTTCTGAATACCATGACAGCGAAACACGCTGAATGGATCATCGAGTCCGGCCAGGCGTTTTTCAGTAGCTAAATCGCGACTGTCCACCAAAAAGCGATAGGCCTGTAACAGGCCAGCAGGACCAATAAACTTGTCTGGGTTCCACCAGAATGATGGGCAACTGGTCGAACAACAAGCGCACAGAATACACTCATACAAACCGTCGAGTTTGGCACGATCCTCAGGGGATTGTAGCCGTTCAATGGCCGGAGCGGGGGTCTCATTCTGTAAATA
>DATBNH010000107.1:0-3006 GCA_036554405.1 Cellvibrionaceae bacterium
GACCGTCGGGGCCGAGTATCACCGGCATATCGCCGGTAAAATCCACGGTGCCAAAGGCGTAGGCATTGTCGTGAATATTGGACGGGTGCATACCCGCCTCGCCGCCATCGGAGCGCGCCCACTGGGGTTTGGGGCCAATCAGGCGGATGCCGGTGCGGCTGGAGTTGTAGTGCACTTCCCAGGCATGATTGAAAAAAGTGTGAATATCTTCGTCGGTAAAAAAATCTGGCTCGCCGTGGGGGCCGTAAATCACATGCAACTGCCAGTGATGACTAATGGCCGGTTGCAGTGCCTCGGGCAGCGATGCCGGCAGCGGCACCGGTTCGCTCGCCGGGTTCAGATGCAAGACATCGCCCGCGCACAGGGCGCGACCGTTGTGGCCGCCAAACTGGCCCAGGGTAAAGGTGGAACGGGAGCCGAGATATTCCGGGCAGGCCAGGCCGCCGGCAATGCACAGATAGGCGCGGGCACCGGCTTCCTTGATGCGCCCCAGTTGCAGGGTTTGGCCCGCGCTGATGTTAATAACCCGGTAGCGCTCTATGGCGGCGCCATCGATGCTGGCGTCAATGGCGGCGCCGGTGATAACAATACTGGCCTCGCAGGTAAACAACAGTTGCGGCCCTTGCAAGGTGATTTCCAATCCGGCGGCGGCCTCAATATTATTCAGCAGTCGATTCCCCAGCCGAAAAGAATAACTGTCGAAGGGGCCGGAGGTGGGTACGCCCACATGCCAGTAACCCTGCCTGCCGGGGTAGTCTTGCACGGTGGTCTGGGTGCCGCCCTGAAGTACCTCAATGCGCGCCGGTCGGTAGACGAAATCGTTCAGGTAGCGCGTGGTCATGCGGCCCTGTTGCAGGGTCGGGTCGGCCAGTAAATGGCGCAGATAATCCAGGTTGGTTTCAATGCCGTAAATGTGCGACTGCGCCAGCGCATCCGTCAACCGCGCCATTGCTTGCGGGCGATCCTCGCCGCTGACAATAATTTTGGCGAGCATGGGGTCGAAATAGGGCGAGACTTCCACGCCGCTTTCAATCCAGTGGTCAATGCGCAAATGCTCGCTCGGCGCAGGCCAGCTTACCTGACTCAAGAGCCCGGCGGCGGGTTGAAAGTTACGGGCAGGGTCTTCGGCGTAAACCCGCACCTGAATGGCGTGGCCGCGCGCTTGCAGTTGCGTTTTCTTGTGGCGCAAGTCGGGCAGGGTGCCCGCCGCCTGTTGCAGCATCCACTCCACCAAGTCGACGCCCCATACCGCTTCGGTCACGCCGTGCTCCACCTGCAGGCGGGTGTTCACTTCCAGAAAATAAAACCGCTGCTCGTGGGTATCGTAAATAAATTCCACGGTTCCGGCGTTGCGGTAATTAACGCTGGCCAATAATTTTTCCGCCGTGGCGTGGATGGCTTCGCGCAGTTCATCGGGCAGGTTGGGTGCGGGGCATTCTTCCACTACTTTCTGGTTGCGCCGCTGGCTGGAGCAGTCGCGCTCGCCCAGTGCCACGGCGGTGCCCTTGCCGTCGCCAAACACCTGCACTTCAATATGACGGGCGGCGGCGATAAATTTTTCCAGAAACACGCCGTCGTCAGAAAAATTATTGGCGCCCAGGCGCTTAACGCTGGCGAAGGCGCCGGTGAGTTCTGCCTCGCTATGACACAGTTGCATACCAATGCCGCCACCGCCGGCGGTGGTTTTCAACATCACCGGGTAGCCGATCTCGCTGGCCGCCTGTTGCGCTTCGGCCAGATTGGTGAGCAAATCGGTACCGGGGCAGAGAGGAACACCGGCAGCTTCAGCCAGTTCGCGCGCCTTGTGTTTCAAACCAAAGGCGTTCATCTGCTCGGTGGTGGGGCCGATAAAGGCGATGCCAGCGGCTTCGCACTCTTTTACAAAACCGGCGTTTTCGCTTAAAAATCCATAGCCGGGGTGAATCGCTTCGGCGCCACACTCGCGGGCGATAGCGAGAATTTTTTCGCGGTTGAGGTAGGTATCGGTGGCGGAACCCTCGCCCAGCGAAAACGCCCGATGGGCGTCGCGCACATGCAGGGATTCAGCGTCGGATTCGGCATAGACGGCAATGGCCTCTACGCCTATTTTTTTCAAAGTGCGGATAATGCGTGTGGCAATGGCACCGCGATTGGCGATCAGGACTTTTGTAAACATGCTTGCTCCGGCAGGCCGTCCTGCTGGGGTTTGTTGCGTTTTATGAGTTTGGGAGCGGAGGCTGTAACAGGCTTTGCCAGACACGCTGTGCATACATCCCTGTAAGCTCGACAGCCGCATCCCTGCGGCTGACGGTCTGGCAAGGCCCGCTACAGCCTCCTTTTTCACCTGGGTAAGGTGCGTCTTCTCAAACATCAAAAGCGAACAGTTTCGACAGTGGTCGTCCACTGAAGTGTTTTTAATTTTTAAAGATGTTTCAATCCCAAATAGCTATTTCAACCGGTGTGGGATTGTAGCCGTTACAAGGGTTGTTCAGTTGTGGGCAATTGGATACCAGCATAATGATATCCATCTCGGCTTTTAGCTCAACATATTTTCCGGGTGCCGATATGCCATCGGCAAAGCTGAGCCCGCCTTCTTCTGTTACCGGTACATTCATAAAAAAGTTGATATTGTGGGTAATGTCGCGCTTGCTTAAGCCGAACTCCGGGTGCTCGGCAATGGCCAGCATCCAGCTGTCGCGGCAGGCGTGCATGCAGCGTTTTTCCAAATCATAACGCACGGTATTGCTTTCGGTGGCGCAGGCGCCGCCCAATGTATCGTGGCGGCCGCAGGTGTCGGCAACTATAGACAGCAGTGGTCGGCCCAGGTTAGACAGTAAAACGCTGCCGGTGGCCAGATAAACATTGCCCTGTTCGCGAATGGTGTCCATGGCACTGTAGCGCTCGCTCGTATCAATGGCATTATAAAAAAGTGTGTCGGCAGCCTGATTGCCGTGGCTGTCGGTAATGCGAATAACCTGGCCACGGCTGACCTTTTTTAAAAGATAATCGCCCGCGGTAACCGTTAGA
>DATBNH010000140.1:0-4304 GCA_036554405.1 Cellvibrionaceae bacterium
ATGGACATGTGTCTAGAGGCGGGGTTCACTGCCTACCTGAGTAAACCCGCCAGTCAGCACCAATTGCATGAGTGTCTGACAAGGTACTTGTCTGAACCCTCTGAGGCCCTGGATAATCGATCGATTTTGCTGGTGGAAGATGATGCCGACGCGCGCACGGCGTTGAGTGCATTGCTGGAATTAATGGATTATCAGGTCACGGCAGCCGCTACCGCCGGCGAAGCTTTGGCGCTCGCCCGCGAGCAGCCGCCTGTACTGATTTTAGCCGACCTCAATTTGCCTGATATGAACGGTTATGATCTATCGGCAGAACTTCATCGCTGCTATCCGGCTGCGCAGATTGTAGTGATCAGCGGCGCTGAAATCGATGCTGATCGCGCTCAGCAGTCCGGAATTAAGCAGAGCCTGCTAAAACCTGTAGGGCTGGATCAATTACGGAATTTATTAACGCGGTTGTAAGTTGCGAGATTTTTATTGTAAGTCTTGCAAAAAAAAACTAAAAACCCCGGGGTGTTCTTGGCATATAGCGTAATCAGGGGGCTTTGCCAGGTTGGCACGAAACCCGCTATAAGAGATGTGACACACGACAATATCATTCGATTAAGGAGCTTATAATGATTTTTATCAAACGTCTGTTACTACTGATGGTTTTTGCACTGCCGCTGGCCGCTTGTGATAATGATGGTCCTGCAGAGGAGCTGGGTGAAAATATCGACAATGCTGCTGATGATGCCGGTGATGCTATTCACGATGCTGCGAAAGAAACCAAGCGTGCTGCTGAAGATGCTTGTGATGCGGCGACGGATAACAACTGCTGAACAGTCATTAAACGTCCGAGTTCTAAAAGGCCCCGCTTGCGGGGCCTTTTTTTGGCTGTAAATTACTGCAAAACCTGCCGCCTGGTAACCCGGCTGCCTTGGGTAATATCGGGGCCGGGGTATAGAATCAGGCTGTCACCGGCTTCGAGACCATGTGTAATTTCCGCTTGCGAGCCATTGTTATGTCCCACGCTAACTTGGCGCAAATGTGTGCGCTGGCCATCAACGACAAAAACCATCCAGTTGCCGTCTTGACGAAAGAGGGCGCTGGCAGGAATGATAAGGGCATCTTCTGTTTCCCATAAAACAATGCGCGCCTCGACCCGATAGCCGTGGCCCAGGCTTTCGCGCTCTGATTCGGTAGAGCTAAAGCGGATGATGGCATTCACTCGTTGCTCCTCGACTCCGAGTGCCGAGTATTTGGTGAATCCCCAGGGCTCCACTCGCTCGACAAACCCCGCCAGCCTGTGTGGGCCGCCCCAGTTATCAATAATCACCCGATCGCCGGCACTGACCTTTACCGCATCGGTGGATAACAGTTCGACAATGACCTCAAGGTCGTTAGCGGTATCACCAATTTCCAGAATGGTGGTGCCGGTAGCCAGCGAGGTTTCACTTTTTTGCAGTACTTGCAGAATACGTCCGGATACCGGTGCCACCAAGGGGATAGTGTTGGTGTGTTCGGCGAGCATGTTCTGGCGCTCGGCAGGCTCGTTAAAGCTGATCAGCCGCGCTCTGGCATTCGCCAGTTCGGCTTCGCGCATGCTGATGGCGGCGCGCGCGGTATCGAGTCCAGCGGCACTGGCGCGACTGGTGCGTATAGCCTGATCCAGCTCCGCGCGAGTGGCAATCTGTTCACTGTGCAGGCGGCGCAGGCGTTGTAATTCCAGCTCGGCCAGCTCCTGATCGGCCAGCGCGCGGCTGTGATCGGCGCGAGCCATATCCAGGGCGGCCTCAGCGGCTCTAACGGCTGCCAGCCCCTGCTCGCGAGTGCGGATATCAAGCGCCGAAGGATGAATTGGCAGCATACGGGCAATCACGGTTTCGCCACCGATTACCTGATCGCCCGGCTCCGCCTCTACCCGCAGCAGGCGCCCGGCAATAGGTGCCGATACCACATAGGCATCGCGTACCCGGGTTCTGGCTTCTTCGTTGAGGGTAATTTGCATGGGGCCGCGGATGGCTTTGCCCATATCCACCAGCATGGCGCGCGGCCAAAAGGCCCAGAGCAGCGTCAGGGTGATAAGCGCGGTAGCGACCAGAGTGCTCCAGAGGCGAGAATGTCGTTGAGAAGCCATGATTTACTCCCGGGTTTTAAGTGCCCAAACCAGATCCAACCGATTCAGGTCGCGCAATACCAACCAGCCCGAGCCCAGCGCCGCTCCCAGCACGGCGAGCATGGCGGTGCCCACACTCGCCGGCACAAACACACTGGGAATGCGGTATAAATCGGTACTGAAAGCCAATGAGACCAGCTGATTGAGATAGTAACCTGCAAGCACGCCGAGGGGCAGTGCCAACAGGGTGATTATGCCCAGTTCACCGAGTAGTACAAAACTGGTCTCACTGCGGGTTAGCCCGATAACACGCAGGCTGGCCAGATCGTGAGAGCGTTCGGCATAGGCAATGCGTGCGCTATTGTAGACAATGCCAAAGGTAATAATGGCGGCAATGGCGGCCATTATGTAACGCATGGCACCGGCGCCGGACTCCATCATTTGGGCAAAAGCGGCACGGCTCTCACTGCGCAGGCTAACGCCGGCAACCGCGGGCATATCGCGCAGTTGCCGATAAAGGCGCTCACTGTGAGCACTGTCGATACGCAAATATGCACCGGAGGCCCGACCCGGTTCCTTTAGGGCACGACCCAGTGCCTCCAGGGTAAAGTAGGCAGGTGAGCCGAGCAGCGTATCGGCTAATCCCGCCACCGGTAACTCCAGGGTGGGTCGGCGTCCCTCCCGCAAGCTCACACTCAGGGTGTCGCCGGGGCTTAAATGCAACAGTTCAGCCAGCGAGCGCGACAGAATCAAACCGTCATCTCTGAGTTCGATGGCGCTAAATCGCTCATCTACGGCGCGGTAGAGTTCGGCATTCGGCGCCAGCGCGGTAATCGCGCCGCGATAACTGTAGCGCCCATGTTGCAACAGCGCTGGCACCACACGAAACGGCTCCACCGCGAGCACGCCTTGCAAACGGCCCAATTCAAATAAAGTTTTTTCGGACATGGGCTCAATAAAAGTGACGGTGACATCACTTCTGTCTATCACCGTAAAGTTGTTGTCGAGCATATCGTCGAAGGCGTGCAGCACACTGAGCATGGCTACCGACAGTGCCATGCCGGCACTGATACCGATGACGGCTGCCAGTGAGCGCCCCGGTTGTCGCAACAGGTTGCGGATGACCATGCGACTGGGTTGATCGAGCCGGGCATTGATGCGCTTGCCAAGGCTTAAGCTGCGGCTGAAATCCGGCGGGGAGGGTGGGCGCATGGCGTTTGCCGGGGTCAGTGCAAAGACTTGCCGCAGCACCAAAACGCCGCCTGCTGATGCCGCCACCACACTGACTGAAACACCGCTGACAAAACTGCCCGGATCAATAGCAAAGACCAAAAAGGGAAACTTGTAATAGAGCTGGTAAAAGCTGGCCAGTGCCCGCCCCGAGGCGATGCCCAGGGCGCAACCTGTGACCGCACCGAGTATGGCAATACACAGCACAAACTTGAAGTAGTGAGTGCTAACTTCCAGGTTGGTGTAGCCGAATGCTTTGAGCAGCCCAATTTGGGTGCGCTCGGCCTGCACCATACGCGCGATAACAATGTAGAGTAAAAATGCTGCTACGGCGAGAAAGATGGGCGGAATCGAACGGCTGGACATTTTCAGGCTGGCAATCTCATCGGCCACAAAGCGATGCGATAGGTGGTCTTCTCTGGCATAGGCACCGGTGCCGCCAAACGGCGTAAGCAAACGGTCGAGTTGATCGATAACGGCGGCGGTGTTGGCTTCACGAGTAAGACTGATAAGCGCTTCATTAAAAGCGCCATCCAGATCAAAAGCGGCGGCGAGGGCTTTATCGCTCATCCAGATAACCGCAAAGCGCGCATCATCGGGCACCAGTTCGCCGGGGGCGGTGTTGTATAAAAACTCCGGCGCCTGGGCCAGGCCGACAATGTCAAAGGTGCGCCGGGCGCCGTTCATGGTAGCCGACAAGGTATCGCCGGGGCTGAGCCCGTGCGCCTTGGCAAAACTTTCCAGCAGCAGAACTTCATCCCGGTGAGAGCTGTTGAGCATGCGCCCGGAAGATAAATACACAGCGCCTAAGTGGGGCTCACGAAAGTCCGGCAGAGAGATCGCCCGCGCCATTGCCAAGCGCCCCACCGTGCTGTTTTGTGACGAGCCCACCGGTGCACTGGATAGCACCACTGGACGCGCGGTGCTCAAGGTTTTGCAAGATGTTAACCGACAGCTTGGCACCACCGTGTTAATTATT
>DATBNH010000186.1:0-2594 GCA_036554405.1 Cellvibrionaceae bacterium
CCTAACCATTTATCGCATTCTCTCGACCATTGGGCATGCAAGATATCCTGGTCCGCATCCGTACCAATCTTTAAAGTGATTTCATTCCAATCGGGTCTAAGATTCATGCCTTCTCTCTTCCTGAGTGGTTGGAATAAGTACTTGGAATATTAGACCTGCGTCCTTCCAAATCCCAATGGACGAGGCCACGTATTATTTTATCACCTTCGGGTCACGTGCAAGTCCACCCTCGGTGTTACAATCCGCTCTCTAGCGGTAAAAATTCTTCCCGCTCGGCAAAATATTTCATTTTGCCGTATGAAAATTATTAAGATAGTGGAAATGACGATAATTCGTGCCTTTGCTGTCAGTCATCCCACGAATCATAACGGCTTCCCTGCTTTAATAACCAGTAGGTAATACCCAGTGCCAGCGTGGTCGCGGCAATGCCAATCAGGTACATGGGCGTCAATGTATCGAAATCCAGAACAATCACTTTACGGGCAATCGCCATTAGGGCTGTTGCCACTACCAACTGCACCGGAAATACATTGGTGCCGAGATAGAGCCGAATATTGATGAAGATTTCCACCGCAATCAGTACTGCCATAAAAGCGCCAAAGGTGTAGAAAATATCGTTGATATTTAACAGCATAAATGGAGGTGTAATCAGTCTTTCATAAATAATATAAACGACATCGCCAACGCCCCAAAGAATAACGGCCACCATCAGTACCGCCAACACTCGTATCGCCAAACGAATGATCCGGTGCAATGCACGGAAAAAAGGGTCGGGAAAATCAACCGGAAGCTCTTGATGAAGCTCATGCCGTCGTTCTGACGAGGGATCGGGTGTTGCTACTTTGTCTAAATCAGTCATTTGTACTTTCCATCGAACCTCAGAAAAAATTTGACCCCGTTTTCTTCAATCAGCTCAAAGAACTATTTGGCTATTGAGCCGAGGAGGATGACCACCACACCAGTCATAAGAATGGGCAAAACCTTTACCCCTTAACACTGAAACCGAACGCTGGGGATAAAAAAAGATTTTGGCCAAGATTATACCCTAGGCACCCCCTCTACAGATAAACTATATCAGCTGGTAATCGGGCCGCCACCCATGCCTGTTCTATTGCTTTAAGTGATGTTTTCACTCTGGGCTATTGCAGACTGCACCAAAATGCCGATTCTATCTCAACACCCTGTTGCTCTTGTTGCTGACGCCGCTGCGCCATGCCTTGGCCCGGCCAGCGGCACCCCGGGTTAATGCGCAGTAATTGCTCAAGCAACTCCTGCGTGCGCGCTGCCAACTGCTCTGGGCCGTACAGACGTTCGAGATCCAGGGCAATAAATACTTGGGAGATATTGCATTCGCCATCATGGCGACCTATCTCATGGGTAGACTGACCGGTGCTGAGTAACGCGGCCAGTAAATCCAGCGCCATGGATAAACCTGTGCCCTTCCACAAACCAATGGCCGAGGCCGACAAGTTTTGTTGTATCACCGTTGGGTCCCGCGTGGGTTTGCCCTCGGCGTTATAACCGCCCTCTAGCGGTAAAGATTCACCACGCTCGCTATAAGCTTGCATTTTGCCGTAAGAAAACTGCGACATCGCCATATCCAGCACAAAAGGCACTGGTTTTGTGGGCAAGGCAATGGTGAGCGGATTGTTGCCAATACTGGCAACAGTGCCGCCATGAGGCACCACATTGGGCAGCGTATTGCTCCAGCAGAGCAGGGCACAGCCTTGTGCCGCAGCCTGTTTGCCATAGTAGCCCGGGCGCAGCCAGTGGTTGGTATTGTGCAAGCTGACGCATCCGATTCCCTGCTGCTGCGCCAATTGCACCGCGCGCCGGGTGCAGGCCAGCGCATTGAGCGGCCCCGGTGCGGCACCACCATCCCACACTTCCCAAGCGCCCAGGCTGGTGCTGCGTTGCAATTGCCCCTGCGCATGAATATCGCCCGCTTTCAGCTCGCCGATCAGGCGCTCCAGACGCTTGAGCCCGTGGGTGTGAACACCATCCAGTTCAGCATCGGTAATAATTGTGGCCAACTCACGGGCCTGCTGTTCGCTCACCAGTGTTGCCAGGCGGCGGATTACGAGTGCGTGAATATCGGCGGCGGGCACGCGGATTGTTGTTGCCATGATAACCTCGATAATACTGGGGGCGTATCCTAATAAATTAACTGACGGCGTCGGATCGCTGGGTGGCGCACAGCATTTCCATCGCAGTCGATCACTCTATCTGCCTGCAGAGAACTTTTTACCACGCCTCTCTCCAGTTTCCGTTCAGCGTCCGACATACGGCTAGGTGGTGTGGCGCTTACCCAACCCGAACCTGCCGAGGCCTGGCGATTAAGTCCGTTAAAAAGTCCCGATGCCGGTTGTTTCCATTACCCGGTAGAGCAACAGATGCCAGAGGCTGTCATCGGCGTAGGTAGTGTAGCCCACGCTGTAGTGCTGACCATTGCGATTGTGCCATTGGTTTTCAAACCACTGTTGACCCTGCTGCAGGGGTTCGGCGCCGGCGGGACCGCGCAGGATAACGCTGGTCTCCAGATTGAGGTTGTGCAAGTTGCGGCGAGTGAAGTTGGTGGAGCCGAGCAACATAGA
>DATBNH010000210.1:0-2800 GCA_036554405.1 Cellvibrionaceae bacterium
TCTAACATTGATCAGTTGTCCCTGTTGCCGTTTTCACCAATCAGCTTAACAATGAGACGATTTAAGCGCGACTAGCGCAGCCTGTATCTTAAGGTTGACGGGCATGTCGCAAGATAGTTGATACGATAGGGTGGGGGCTCAGGATATGTCCTCTCGTAGTGCAATAACAGCAGCTTGTGTTCTGTTTTTCGCACCTAGCTTGCTACATATGGCGCGCATGTGCATTTTGATCGTTACTTCTGTTGCGTCCATGTCGCGTGCTATTTGCTTGTTGGACCAGCCGGCACGAACTTTGCGCAACACAGCCAACTCATTGTCAGAGAGATTGAACCGCTTTGAATTGTTTGAGTCTGTGTTTGCGCTTGAGAACGTCGAGGGGACGAATACCTCACCGGATGCGATCAGTGTAAGTGCACTTGCCAGCGACTTGATCGGGAGTGTTTTCGGGATGTATCCCTTTGCACCGACCGTTAGTGCCTCTTGAACATATCCATGCGAAACCGTTCCGGAGAAAATAACCACGGCTGAGTCGGGATATCGTTTGATCAAGTTTTCCACGCTCACGATCCCATCCATGCCGGGCATCTGAGCGTCCAGCAACACGACGTCGAACCTGCCTGCTGCCTCAAGGGCGTCAACCGCCGCATCGTAAGAAGAGGCGACCGAAGCTTCAAACTCTTCTTGACCAGAGATGTACGCATACAACAGGTCACGAACAAGCTGGTGATCGTCGACAATTAGTACCGATGTCTGATCGGGCCGCTTTAGTTTTATTTGCATGATGACTCGTGAGTGGTTCTTTTGTTCGCGTCACCTGTATTTTGTTTTTTTGTCGGAATTAAGCCGTAACTGCGCATCCCTAGTGCAAACGCGATATCTTTCGATACAGGATGAACACTTAAGAGACATTACGTTGTCTTATTGGTCCTGATACAACCCCATGGTGCCCTAGATGGATAGGTTGCAATCTTGACGATCACCGAGGCCTCGCAGTCAAAGGCAGTAGGAAAGTACAGACCGACATGAGAACAACAGAGATAGAGACCAAACTAGTGCCTTCCCTGTCGCGGCGCAGCTTTATGCTGACGGCCCCGTTTGTGCTAACAGGCGTAACGGCAGCGATTGCCGAAACGACCGGAGCGAGCAACCCGGACAGTCCTGTGAAATTGTGGGTCGACGGTGATATATCCGTTCGTAACCACGGTGATGAGTTTGTCCTTGATCAAAGGTTGCTTGATGAGCTTCCGCAAGCAGAGTTTGCGACCTCGACCATATGGACCGAGGGCGTACATACCTACTCGGGGCCTACGTTGCAGGGTTTGCTTGATCTGGTAGACGCGGGGCCTGGTGATCTTGTGGCGACCGCGCTGAATGACTACCGCGTCACGCTCGACCGTTCGTACATTGAAGAGTCCGCACCGATTCTCGCAACCCGGATAAACGGGAAGACTTTTTCCGTTCGTGAGAAAGGACCGCTCTGGATCATCTTTCCATTTGATGAAAATCCTCGTTTTCACGATGAAGTCATCTACGCGATGAGCGTTTGGCAGCTTGAAAGGCTTACCGTCGTGGGGGCCTAAGCAAGATGTTTGAGCCAACACATCGCGAAAGCTTCGTTGAGGCATTTACTGCGCGTACCGTGTTGGCAGTGTCTTTCGCTATTACGGTTATGGGACTTCTTTTAGTCGTATATTATTATAGCGTCATACTGGTTTCATCCGAAAAGGTCCGATCTGCTGACTCTGACAATCTGACGTGGACAGTTGTCCAAACCGAAGTTGACTTCCAGAATCTTCAACAGTCACTGTTACGTCAACTTTTGACCATGCAAGGTGGGGCGCCGGCAGATCTTAATATGATCAACCGAGCCTTCGACATTTATTACAGCCGCACCAATATGGTCCAGTCTGTTTACAATGTGGTCTCTCGGGGCGCCGAGACAGATCCGGGCAGTATTCTGAACCGGTTGAATCAACAAAAAAAGGAAATTGCTGAAGTATTGGACGGTTGGGAGGACCCATCCAGCGACGATGTCAGATATCTATTAAACCTCGTTGATCAGTCAGATGATGACGTTCGAAACTTCACCACTCAAATGCTGGAAATACTGGTTGCTGACGCCGCAGCCGCGCGCGTCGGGCAGCTTAATGTGCTGTCGCGATTTGCTATACTTCTTGCACTCGATGCAGTGCTGCTACTTGGTATGCTTGCGGTATCGTTGCTACTACTGAAACGGCTTCAAAATAAAGCGGTCACAACGGCAAGCATCGCCGATAATCTCCGACGCATTATTGAGACTTCACAGGATGGAGTTATAATATCCGACTCTCGGGGGCGGGTGCTGCAATACAATAGTTCGGCAAGGAAAATATTTGGCTACGCGCCCGAAGAGGTGATCGGAGTTGCCATGCAGGATCTCTTCATTCCGGCCGACCAAAGAACAGCCCATTGTGCGGGCATGGCCAAATATATGGAGACAGGCCAAAAGACTATTGTCGATAGTGGTCGTCACGTGATGACCGCTTGTGACAAGTCGGGCAGGGAGTTTCCTGTAGAGCTGACGATTTCAACAAGTACGGACAGGCTTGGTGATACCGTATTTATCGGCATTTTACGAGACGTATCAGCTAGATTAACAAAAGCCAAAGAATTGAAAACCGCGCTGGAAGAGGCCAAGCAAGACGCTTTTGCCAAGGAAAAGTTTCTTGCTGTCATGAGCCATGAAATGCGAACACCCTTGCAGGGCGTCTTGGCTACATTTGATTTATTGGACATTGAAAGCGAGGACGTATCCCATAAA
>DATBNH010000230.1:0-2589 GCA_036554405.1 Cellvibrionaceae bacterium
TAATACTCGTGGGCGTGCGCGCGCTACACCGCAAAGACACTTTGCATCAGGATTTAAAACCCGACAATATCGTTATCGGCACCGAAGGCGCCTGTATTGTCGATTTCGGTTCCTGCTGGGTAGCGGGCGTCGCCGAAGTAGGCTCGGCGATCAGTCGCGATAAAATACTGGGCACTCTGGATTACTCGGCACCGGAATACCGCTACGGCGGCAAGATTGGTCAGCGTTCAGATCAATTTTCACTGGCGGTGATTCTGTACCAAATGCTCACCGGCAAACACCCCTACGGTGATGGCTATGCTAAAGCCATGTCGCTAAAACACTTTCAATCGCTCAAATACCATTCCGCCTTGCAATACAACCCGCTGGTGCCTATCTGGCTCGACCGCGCCCTGCAAAAAGCCCTTAATATATTTCCCACCGGGCGCTATCCTGTATTATCTGAATGGCTGCAAGACTGCAAACGTCCCAATCCACAATGGCTAACCGCCAAACACAAACCCCTGCTGGAGCGCCACCCGGAAAAAGTATGGAAAATACTGGCGATCAGTGGCTGGGCTGTAGCGCTGGGACTGGCAATTTGGCAAATCAGTGTAATGCCGGGCTGAAGCTGAAAATCCTCGTCAAAATTGCGCCATCTTCCCGAGCTGGAAACGCGGCAAGCGAGCACAGGGCGGCTGCAGGAAACCACCGCCTTTACCTCAGGATTGATCTATACTGGTAATTCATGCTCTGTGACATTATTCCGCTATCACTTCACGGATAAATGGTCGCCGGGGATCACCTATGTATCTGCTCTGAATTCGCCGTATGCAAGCACCCGACTATCCCCACAACGACCCGGAACGCCTGGAGGCTTTGCGGGGCCTCAATCTGCTCGACACCGCCCCCGAGGAGCGTTTTGACCGCCTCACCCGGTTGGCGAAGCGGATGTTCAAGGTAGATATCGCCCTGGTCTCGCTGGTGGATGAATCGCGCCAATGGTTCAAGTCTCGCCAGGGGCTCGAAGCCTGTGAAACCGGTAGAGACATTTCTTTTTGCGGCCATGCCATCCTCGGCGCCGAGAGTTTTATAGTGCCCGATGCTCAGTCCGACCCGCGCTTTAGCGATAATCCCCTGGTGTGCGGTGGGCCGCATATTCGCTTTTATGCCGGCGTGCCCCTGACCACCACGGATGGCCACCGGGTGGGCACTTTGTGCATTATCGACTCCCAGCCTCGCAAACTCGACCCGGAAGAACGCCAGTCGCTGGAGGATATTGCCGGATGCGTAGTGGAGGAGATCAACCGCGTTCACAGTCAAAGTCTCAGACAACAAGTACAAGCCGATGCCGAGCGAGTCCAGACAATGCTGGAGGCCATTCCCGATCTGGTATTTGTTATGGACCGGGCCGGCACCTTTGTTAACTGTCAGGAAAGGCCCGATCTGCTGGTTCCCAAGGCAGAACTGCTGGGCCAAAAAATCGTCGACATTATGCCTGCGAGTCTCGCTCAGACCACCCTGGAGGCCATCGCAGAGGCCCTGGACAAGGGACGTATTGTCAAGTTTGAAACGCCCTTCAAGCTGCCCCAGGGCCCAGCCTGGTTCGAAGCCAGGGTGTGTAAACTCAACCCCAACGAAGCCCTGGTGCTGATACGCAATGTCACCCGGGAAAAAGCCGACCAGCGGCGCCTGGCGGGCGTGCTCGAAGGTACCCGCATTGGTACTTGGGAGTGGAATGTACAAACCGGTGCTACCGTCTTTAATGAGCGCTGGGCCGAAATTGTTGGCTACAGCCTTGCCGAGCTCGAGCCCATCAATATCGACACCTGGACAAGCCTTGCCCACCCCGGGGACCTGACCCGATCCGAACGGCTTCTCCACGAGCACTTCCGGGGAGAGAGCGAATTCTATGACTGCGAATGCCGCATGCGCCATAAGCAGGGCCATTGGGTCTGGGTTCACGATCGCGGCCGCGTAATCAGCTGGTCAGAGTCCGGGGAACCGCTGATGATGTACGGCACCCACGCCGACATCAGTACTCAAAAAGACGCCGAATACAATATCCAGCGCCAGATCAAGGCGCTCACCACCCTCAATGCCATCGCTTCCAATGCCCAGCTCTCGGTCACAGAACAACTCACGCGTGGGCTGCAACTGGGGCTGGACTACCTGCACCTGGAGCTGGGTATTATCAGTGAAATTATTGGCGAGCAGTATACGGTGCGCTGGTTTGCGGCGCCTGCCGACGCTGGGCTATCCAGCGGGCAACAGTTCTCCCTGGGGCAAACCTACTGTAGCATGGTATTGGCGCGCGGCGACCTTATGGCCATTGAGCACATGGGCGAATCCCGCCATGGGCGTCACCCCTGTTATCAGGCCTTTGGGCTGGAAGCCTATATTGGCACCGCCATCGAGGTTTTTGGCCAGGATTACGGGACGCTGAACTTTTCCTCCCCACAGCCGAGACAGGAAAAGTTTGACGAAGGAGAACTGATGTTTGTGCGGTTATTGGCGCGCTGGGTAGCTTCGGTACTTGAACGGGCACAGACCCAGGAACGTTTGCATAAACTGGTCTCACAAGTGCCGGGCATGGTGTACCAATTCCAA
>DATBNH010000236.1:0-5332 GCA_036554405.1 Cellvibrionaceae bacterium
AACCCATGCGGCGGAAACTCAGTTATTTTTGCCTTTTTTAAAGAATTTTTCTTTAGAGCTTGGCTTGCTTTATGTGGTACTGGCCTATTTTGTAATCGTCGGTTCTAGCAATGCAGTAAACCTGACAGACGGTTTGGATGGCTTAGCTATATTGCCGTCGGTAATGGTGGCCGGTGCGTTGGGTATTATTGCTTATGTTACAGGGCATTTTGAATTTTCCCAGTATCTACACATTGCGCACATTCCGGGTAGTGGTGAATTGGTGGTTTTCTGTGCTGCGTTGTGTGGTGCAGGCCTCGGCTTTTTGTGGTTTAACACCTATCCAGCTCAGGTTTTTATGGGTGATGTCGGTGCCCTGGCATTGGGTGCAGCATTAGGGGTGATTGCCGTTATAACCCGTCATGAAGTGGTGTTTTTTATTATGGCCGGGGTATTTGTTATGGAAACGGTCTCGGTGATTTTACAAGTGGGTTCATACAAGCTGACGGGTCGGCGTATATTCCGTATGGCGCCACTGCACCACCATTTTGAATTAAAAGGTTGGCCTGAGCCGCGAGTAATTGTGCGTTTCTGGATTATTACGGTCATGCTGGTGCTGTTTGGGCTGGCAACATTGAAATTGCGTTAAGGTAAAAGTAGCGAATGTCCACATTGATAGCGACAAGCAAGTTGACGGCGATTATCGGCACGGGCGTGACCGGTCTGTCCGTGGCGCGCTTTTTAAAACGTCAAGGTCGCCCTTTTGCTATTTTTGATACTCGTGAAAGCCCACCTAATGCGGCTGAGCTGAAAGCGTTGTACCCCGATGCATGCATCCAGTTTGGCGTGTGGGATGAGGAGCTGCTATGCAGCGCAGATGAAATCATTTTAAGCCCGGGTGTGGCGAAAACATTGCCGGCGCTAGAGCGCGCTGTAGCAGCCGGAGTTAAGCTAAGTGGCGATGTGGATGTATTTTCCCGTTATGCCCAAGCGCCTGTAGTGGCTATTACTGGCTCCAATGCCAAAAGCACTGTTACTACCCTGGTCGGTAATATGGCTGAAGTGGCTGGTTTAAAGGTTGCTGTGGGAGGTAACCTTGGTGTGCCGGTGCTGGATTTGTTGGATGACAAAGTGGAACTTTATGTTTTGGAGCTATCCAGCTTTCAGCTTGAAACAACCCATAAGCTTGGGGCAACAGTGGCGTGCATTCTTAACATCTCTGCCGACCACCTTGATCGTTATAGCGGGATGCCTGCTTATCATGCCGCCAAGCAGCGCATTTATTTTGGAGCAAAAAATATTGTTGCCAATTATACCGACGCCTTAACCCAGCCGCCCTTGTCTCGTGATGCCGAATTAAGTTTTTTTTCCGGCAACGCAGATTTCAAGCGTATGGGGCTACTTGAGCACAAGGGCGAACTGTGGCTGGCGGACGAATTGACGCCACTGTTGCCGCTAAGCAACTTGAGGATTGCCGGTAAGCACAATGCAGAAAACGTGCTGGCTGCACTGGCAATAGGCAAGGCCGCTCGCTTGCCCATGATTGCCATGCTTGAAGCGGTGCAAAATTTTAAAGGCCTGCCACATCGCTGTGAGTGGGTGGCCGATTGCCATGGGGTAGATTACTACAATGACTCCAAAGGCACGAACGTTGGTGCCACGCTGGCAGCACTGAATGGGCTTGCCCGCAATCCGCACAAGTTAATTGTGATTCTCGGTGGCGAAGGCAAGGGGGCTGACTTTTCCCCCTTGCGTCCGGTAATAACATCCGTGGCAAGAGCGGTGATATTAATAGGTCGCGACGCACATTTATTAGAGCAGGTTTTAACGGCGGCAACCGATATTCATCATGCTGAAAATTTGACCGATGCGGTGGCTCGTGCGACACAGCTGGCGCTGGCTGGTGATGCTGTGCTATTAAGCCCTGCCTGCGCCAGCTTTGATATGTTTAGCGGTTTCGAACAGCGTGGCGACGAGTTCTGTCGCGCTGTCAGGGAGGTGGCTTGTGCTGAGTAAGTCAACCGCTAACGTTGCCGTATTAAAGCAAAGCCCAGATCTTTTATTGGTCTGCATGTGGATGGCGTTGTTGTCAGTAGGTTTAGTCGTTGTGGCATCATCTTCAATTGCTTTTACTTCTGCCAATTACGACGACAGCTGGTATTTTGTTAAGCGCCACCTGGTGTTCCTGCTAGTTAGTAGTGTGGTTGTATTAGTGATGCTGGTGATTCCCACTGGTTACTGGCGTAAGTTTGCTCCATTGTTATTGCTGATCGCTATTATGTTGTTGATACTGGTGCTGGTGCCAGGCATTGGTCGCAAAGTTAACGGAGCGCAACGCTGGATTGACTTTGGTTTCTTTGCTGTACAAATATCTGAAGTGGTTAAGTTTGCCGTTATTATGTTTTTTTCGGCGTATTTTTCTGAGCGCGCAGCACACAATATGAGGGGATTAAAAGAATTCTTTGGTTTGATTGCCATACTCGCTGTTGTATTGGCGTTGTTGGTGGCTGAACCTGATTTTGGCAGCATGGTAGTCATAGGCGCTACCGCAATCAGTATTATGTTTCTGGCTGGTGTTAAGCTACGGTATTTTATACCTTTGATATTTCTGGCTAGTGTGGCGTTAGCTCTTTTGGCTTATGTTAGCCCCTATCGCATGCAGCGTTTAGTCGCTTTTATTGATCCTTGGGCCGATCAGTTCAATAGTGGATATCAGTTAACTCAGTCTTTAATTGCTTTTGGCCGAGGGGAATGGTTTGGCGTAGGCTTGGGCAATAGTTTACAAAAACTATTTTACTTGCCGGAGGCTCATACGGATTTTGTCTTTTCTATATTGGCCGAAGAGATGGGTCTTGTTGGCGGTATGATCGTGCTGGGTATTTTTTCAGTGCTTATTGCCCGAATCTGGCGAGTAGCAAAAGCTTGTTCTGTGCGTGGTGATTTGTTTTTAACGTATGCCATATATGCCATTGCCGTGTTATTTGCTCTACAGGTTTTTATTAATATAGGCATGGCATCGGGATTGTTGCCAACCAAAGGCTTAACACTACCTTTTGTCAGTTATGGTGGTAGTAGCTTGATTATCAGTTGTGCATTTATGGCATTTGTGGTTCGGGCCGATCTTGAAATGCGCGAAGTACCAGATATCAAGACACCTGTTACCAATCCCTCAAAAACGCGTAGCCATTTGCGTAATTTGTCGGAGGTGGCAGCATGAGTCGTATTTTGATAATGGCAGGCGGTACTGGCGGCCATGTATTCCCGGCATTGGCTGTTGCACATAAACTACAGGCCAATGGGCATGATGTGTACTGGTTAGGTACCCAGCGCGGTATAGAGGCGCGCGTTGTGCCTGCGGCAGGTATTGCTATTAATTATCTGTCAATTGAAGGCGTGCGTGGCCGTGGCATATTGGGCTTATTGAAGGCACCCTTTTTGATCATGTGCGCGCTATGGCAATCGATGGCAGCGATCAAAAAATTTAATGCAGATGTGGTGGTAGGTTTTGGCGGATTTGTTTCGGGCCCCGGTGGGCTTGCCACTTGGTTATTGCGCAAGCCTTTGGTGATCCATGAACAGAATGCTGTAGTTGGTACCACCAACCGTCTATTGGCACCCCTTAGTCGTTACATCGCAACGGGTTTTGATAATGTATTGAAAAACGGCGATTGGTTGGGTAATCCAGTGCGTGATGCAATAGCCCTTGTGCCTGCTCCGGAGCTGCGCATGCGCGATCGTGACGCTGAGCCTGTGCGTATTTTGGTGTTAGGTGGCAGTTTGGGTGCGCAGGCTATTAATCAACTGTTGCCAGAGGCTCTATCGGAGGTTTCTGCTAATACAGCTGTCACTGTTTGGCATCAAAGTGGTGCCAGGCACACCGAGTCTACCCTTGCTCTTTATATGCTGCATCAGGTTAATGCCAAGGTCGAACCATTTATTGAAGATATGGCTGGTGCTTACGCCTGGGCTGATTTGGTTATCTGTCGCGCAGGTGCGCTCACCGTGTCTGAAATTATGGCAGTCGGTGTGGCGGCTCTGTTAATTCCCTTGCCGCACGCTATTGATGATCATCAAACCTGTAATGCAGCGGTTCTGGCCAGTGCCGGTGCTGCTCTTAGTATCCCCCAGCGCGACCTCGATGCCAGACGTCTTGCTCATTTGTTGCAAGGTGAGTTGAGTGATCGTGAACGCTTGTTGCAAATGGCCATGGCCGCCAGACGCTTGCACAAAAGCGAAGCGGCATTGCGCATGGTGGAAATAATTGAGGATATAACCAATGGATAAGGTATTGAGTTACTACGAAGTGCCGGAAATGCGCCGTATTCGCCGGATCCATTTTATTGGTATTGGTGGCGCCGGGATGAGCGGTATTGCCGAGGTATTATTAAATCAAGGCTATGAAATATCGGGTTCGGATTTAAAAGAGTCAAATGTTACTCGACGTTTGGTTGACATGGGTGCTCGTGTTTATATCGGTCATAGTGAAGCCAATATTGTTGATGTTGATGTGGTTGTTAATTCCAGTGCTGTCGATGCCAATAACCCCGAGATGATTGGTGCCAGAGAAAGGCGAGTTCCTATTGTCCGGCGTGCCGAGATGCTGGCCGAACTGATGCGTTACCGTCACGGCATTGCGGTGGCAGGCACCCATGGGAAAACGACTACCACAAGCTTAATGGCTTCGGTTTTAGCGGCGGCTAACCGACATCCTACATTTATTATTGGTGGCTTGGTTAACAGTGCAGGCAGTAATGCCCAGTTGGGAGAAAGTCGATATCTGGTTGCCGAGGCCGATGAGAGCGACGCCTCTTTTCTGCATTTGCAGCCAATGGTTGCCATTGTGACTAACATTGATGCCGATCATATGGACACCTATGAGGGAAACTTTGCCAAATTAAAGCACACATTTATTGAGTTTTTACATAATTTGCCTTTTTACGGGCTAGCTGTCGTCTGCGCTGATGATCCGGTCATTCAAGATATATTGCCAGATATTTCGCGTCCGGTGCTGACCTATGGGCTTTCTGAGCATTGTGATTTACGGGCAATCAATATTCGTCAGGAGAAAATCCATTCACAGTTTGAAGTAATAGGCCATGTTCTTGATGAACCATTGCATATCAATCTCAATATCCCCGGTGTGCATAATATTCTTAATGCGTTGGCCGTGATTTCGGTGGCCTTGGATGAGGGAATTGCTCTTGAGTGTATTCAAAAAGGGCTAAGTAGTTTTGCTGGCGTAGGTCGACGTTTTGACGTGTATGGAGAGTATCCTGTTGATAAAGGTACGGCCATGCTGGTGGATGATTATGGCCATCACCCTCGGGAAGTGGCCGCTACTATTAAAGCGATT
>DATBNH010000251.1:0-7434 GCA_036554405.1 Cellvibrionaceae bacterium
TTTTTATCATTTTTATACTTTTTATAATCATTGATTGCATAAACCCAACAACGCTACTGTGCGCGCCATAAGAGGGTAAATTTATGCTTTACGAAAAAAAATGCTAGGTAAGAAACGTCTATGAGGTGTCATGGTTTTGAACATGCTTATCATCAGTATCAAATTAGCCATAGGGCTATAAGTCGCTGCTGCAAAGCACTTGTGTTTGGCTGTGCGGTGCTGATGATGCATGCTGCAAATGCGCAAGCAGAGACCGATAGTGACATTGTCGATACGTATGTTGGCATTGAATCGCCATTTCGCGTTATCTGCACAAGTGTCAATTTTGGTGTTTGGTTTGTGCCCCTGGGTGATCGCGGTGGCGAATCTGTGGTGGATTTGTTTATTCAATCAGGTACCACCGATACGGACACTCAAGTGACCGGTGCGGGTGGCGACCGTTTAGCTGTTATTGCGGATCAGGGCTACGACTCCCCGCTTGCCGGCGTCTGCAATGTGCGTGGCTCATTAGCCGACAACGCAAGCACCATCACCATCAGTTTCGAAGGCACTTCAAACCAAAGTATTCAAATGACACCGAGTAGTCACATTTTTGCGCAAGATTTAGCTGCTGCAGGAACAGGAGCCGCCATGGTTGCCAACTTAACCGCCCCAGAGGCAGGCCGAACGAGCGTACAGATTACCGATGGTGAGGCTGTATTTAGAGTTGTGGGTACGTTGACGATACCCAACAACATCACCCGCGACAATTACGGCGCTTATCGAGGTGCCACCAAAGCCACCATCATTGTTGATGACGGAATTTAAAAATTTGAAATGCGCTGCTGAGAGATACAGGAGCGCATTTTGCCAAGAATTTGCCGCGATTGTTGATGACGAACGCGGCAATATGAAAGGTTCGCGGGCCCCTAATGGCTTTCGTCGAGCTGCTTTAAAACTAGAGGGGATTATCCTATGAAATTTTCAAAAAAACTTACCACGCTGGCAACCATCGTTGCTGCTGGTTTTGCAACCAACGCAGCGGCTGAGACTGCTACCGATACCATTGATGTATATGCGGGTTTAGCGCCTGTGCTTGAGATGGAGTGTACAGATGTCAACTTCGGTGTTTGGCGTGTGCCTACAGGCGACCGCAGTGGTACAACTACTGTTACATTGGATGCAGGTAGCACTGCTACAGCAACTGTAACAAGTGGTGGTGCTGCTGATACAGCAGTTTCTCTTTCCACTAAATACAATGCTCCAGCCGCGGGTACTTGCAACGTGACTGGCTCAACTGTAACAAGCGGTAATGGTGCTGCAAGCATTACTACTGGAAGCAGTGGTACTTTCCTGGGTACAGCCAGCAATCCATTTGCGACGGGGCTCGCCGCACCGACCGCGCTTCCGCCTGGGTCTGCTTTTGATTTCACCCTTAGCCTTTCAACTGCTACACCAGCAATTAACGCAAACGGCGAGGCGACCTTTCAAGTTATCGGTTCAATGGAAATTCCTAACAACCTAGTTTCCGATAACTACGGTGCATACAAAAGTGAAGGTTCATCTACTGTTCAATTTGACGATACTCCATTGTAATAAGTTTAGTTAGCAAGAAAGTTAAAATGGTCGCCACTGCGGTGGCGCCATTTTTTTAGAATTTACCGCTCACGTCGAGTGATAAATTCTAAAAAAATAATATGCAAGGCAACGGGAAAATCTCATGCACAAGAATCTTAACATAGTAGCTTTAGCGACCTGCCTAGTAGGTTTTTCGTCTTCTTCTTCTGCGGAAACTGCTACAGATACTATTGAAGTATATGCGGGTTTAGCGCCTGCGCTTGAATTGAGTTGCACCGATGTTCATTTTGGCGTATGGCGCGTGCCCACAGGCAACCGTGGAGGCGCAACTAATATTACGCTTACGAGACAAAATGATGCGCTGGCCGGAGATAATGCCGGAAGAATGGCATTGAGCGAAAACCCAGCATTTAATGGCCCTCAAGCGGGCTCTTGCAATGTAACTGGTTCCAGCGCCACCACAGGTAATGGCCAAGCGATTCTAGTAGGTGAAAGCCCTCAACAAACGGTAAGCGGAACTTTAGCGGCTATTGCAGATGTGAGTGACTATAAATTCGGTACCATTGCAATACCAGGTGGTGGTGCAGGAACTATGGCATACACTCTTGGAGTGAGTAATCGCACGCCTCCAATTAGCGAAACGGGTACGGCTAGTTTTTCTATCGTAGGAGTGTTGACGATTCCAAACAATATTACATCTGATTGGTTCGGTGGTTATAAGTCAAGCGCGCCCCATGCCGTTCAATTCGATGATTTCGTTGATAACTAGGCTAAGGTAATGATGAAGTACTCAGTTACTTACAAAAATAGTGCGTTAGCAGCCCTCGTTCCCGTTGTTTTAATAATGATGAGCTTTTCTAGCAAAGCAGCCGCGGAAACCGCAACCGATGATGTAGAGGTATATGCGGGTTTGGCGCCAATACTTGCGCTTGAGTGCACTAACGTTAACTTTGGTGCTTGGCGGGTGCCGCCGGGTGAGCGGGCAAACTTCACGACGATCAGTATGCCAACGAATAAGAGTATCGACAACATTACCCCAACACTGGGTAATACAAGCACTGCGGATAACGATGTATCCTTGTCTACTAAATATGCTGCTCCCAGCTACGGTGATTGCACTGCTACTGGTTCATTAGCTTATCGCGATGGTTTGGTAACATTTGGTACCGTAACTGCTTCCGTAACGAGTGGCAGCCTTATTCCAACAAGTAACAACCCATTTGCAGTTGGCCTTAATGCACCTACTGGTTCTCCGCTTAGCAACTTCACCTATGTTTTGGAGTTTGCAACCCTTAAGCCAATAATTAGCAGTACTGGCCGCGCAAATTTTTGGATTGGCGGCACCTTAACGATTCCGCAGGAACTCATTTCTGATAACTATGGTGCTTACCAATCCGGTTCAATCACGATTACCTTTGATGATGCGCAGGTGGATTAGTACTTCTATGCAAAATAATAATGAAAAAGGGTATGTGCTATGAGCTTTTCAAAGAACTTAATAGTGGCAACTGCGCTTATTTTTGCTTGCTTTGTTCAAAACGTAGCTGCTGATACGGCAACGGATACCGTTAACGTTAATGCGAGTTTGATACCAGCATTTAAGCTAACGTGCTCGAATGTTCATTTTGGTGTTTGGTTCCTGCCCGTTCGCTCAGGCAGTGATAAAACGTTTATTGACCTACGGGAGGGAACCTCCCTTCAAGGACAACCAATAACAATCGCTGATATAAGCGGTAACCGGAGAAATGTGGCGTTGAACACTGCCGCGGGAGGAGCGCCTCGTTACGGCAGCTGCGTTTTTGCTGGGTCTGAAGCGGCGGCCTCAACCGATATGAACATTTTTATTGCAACTACTGGTGAAGGAAGAACCGATATTAGAGGCGCATTATTAGCAGGCAAAATGGTAGCGGCTGAAGATGGCGAATATGTCGGTTTAAATGCCCCTGAGGTTGATTTTGGAAGTGGGATGAGATTCGGGCTTGGCTTTCCAGTAACCACCCCTATAGACGAAAACGGTGCCGGAAGCTTCAAAATAGTGGGCTCATTATCCATTCCTGGAACAATTGTTAGGGAAAATTGTGGTGCATATAAAGCTGAGGGCGTTATCACGCTAACCGTGGATGACGGTATTTAATTTTAGCGGCGGTTGAATTTGTATCAGTCATATAACGTTGATAAGAGTTTACCAGCTCGCTGGTGCGGCAATTTTACAATGAGTATCTCATCAGTATAGCTATTGATATTTACAATTTTAAAATAATTAAATGGAAGCGCTATGAGTGAAGTAAGAAAAGTAAAAAAAGTACGGTTACACCTTTTGCCTGCTTGTTTCGGGATGTTCTTTATGGCGCTGCCTGTTGTCGCTCAGGCGCAGCAATCGGGTGTTTCGGTAGCGCTTTCCGATAATCTGATCGTATTAGAGCAGCGCAGCCGCTCAGGGACAATTGAGTTGGTTAATTTGGCCTCGGATCCAACTGAATTTCGGATCTCGATTTTGGACGTTACAGACTCAGAAGTTGACGGTAGTGATTTGATTCGCTGGGCGCCCCAGCGTGCCTTGGCGCCGGCAAATAGAACCTTGCCGTTTAGGGTATCCGCGCGGCCACCAGGCGATTTGCCTGTGGGTGAATATCTGATCCGTGTTGGGGTGACCGCTGAGGTGCAAGCTCCGCCGCCGATTCCACGTGACGATGCTGACACAGAAGAGCCCGAAGCTGGTATTGCGGTAGTGGTGCCGATTGTGCCAACGCTGCCGGTCACTGTGTATTACCGCCATGGCATTGAAACACCCATGGTAGACGCAAAACCATTGGTAGAAACGCCCGATGATGAAAAGTTTATTGGCTATTTTCCTGTGGTCAAACAGCAACCGAATTACAGCTTTGTCGGCACGGTTCAGGTCATTGAGAAAACCACAGGTACCTTAATTAACCGTGGTCGTTTACACCTTCGCCAAAGTACCGAAAAGTCGAATGTGCGCATGCCCAGAGGTGAGCAAAACATGATCGAGAATGGCGTTTACTGCTTGCAAATTTGGGATCATTGGCCGGGTGAAGGCGCCCCTACCACAGAAGTGTGCAGTGGCTAATGTTAGTTCTCGAACCGTCGGCATTGCGATTTTCTTGTTGTGTGGGGCAATTTCAGTTGCAGCGCATGCCAGCACTGAGGCAAAGCTAAAGAGCGCGCCAAAAACTGTAGAGCACGCAACGACAAGTTGGTATTCCACCATTGCAGTGCTCGTGTTTAACGGCCGCGAAGCTGCCGACTATGTTGACATTGCAGTAGGTGATGATGGCCGACTGTTAATACCGTTTGAAGAAATTATTCGGCTCGGTGAAGCAGAAGTGCATCGTCTTGGCGAGTCGGAATGGGAATTTAAAGTACCGAGTTTAGGAGCCAGTCTATGGATAGACGTTGAGACTAAACGCATCCGCATCAACGGTGAAGATCGGACGCTTCCCGTTGATGCGATAGATGTGGTGTTTGACACTCTGCTAATTGACAAGCAGTTACTTGAAGAAGGCTTTGGATTAGCGATGAACTACGAAAAGTTAGGTATGTTGTTGACTGTTAACACAACTCGGCCATGGCCGCTAGATTTGCGCTTAGCGCGTGAAATGCGCTGGCGTCGATTAGGTGTGGAAGCGCCGAACGGTCCTCCAGCCGTTGTGTACGACATGCCCTACCTGGCGATGGGCGCACCGCAAATCAACGTTGCCGCGAGTTACAGTGACTCGGCAACCGGCGCAGCGAGACATGACTGGCGTTTACAAGGCGTGACCGAAGCATTGTATCTAACCAATAGATTTTCACTCAGCGGCGATTTTGACCAAGGCATTAGCTCGGCGCGTTTGACTTCAGGGCGCAGTGACCCCCGTGGCAATGTGTTTGGGGTCGACAGCTTATATGAAGTCAGTATCGGTGATGTGAATGGTTTTAGTGTGCCCTTGGCTCGCGGGCCAGGAAATGGCGTCGGGGTGGTTCTGCGTGGCACTCCGTTAACCGTACCTGATGATTTTGATGTGACTGTGGTTACCGGCGAAGCACCGCTAGGCTGGGATGCTGAGCTATACGTTGCAGGGCAATTGCTCGACTTTCAGCGTATTGATAACACTGGGCAATATCGATTTGAAGGCATTCCACTCGATTTTGGTGACAATGCCATTGTGGTGAAGCTCTACGGACCCACCGGTGAAGTGGAAACGATCGATCATTCTCAGCGTGTGGGCAGTCGCTTGGCGGTTGGGGAGCTACACTGGCAAGCTCACACTGCCAAGCCGCAGCAACAGTTATTTGATTTTACTGATGAAGAGCGCGACCAGCCTGACGCAATTGTGAGTAGTTTTCGTGGTGAGCTTGGTCTGACTAAAAACTTGTCTGCGGGTATCAATTATTCACGCGTTGCGGAAGTTGATGAGCAGCAAACAACCCATACTGGGGACTTTTTCGGAATCACAATGTCACCGATGTTGGGTGATCAAGCGATTAACTTACAATACAGCGTACAAGATAGCGGCCGACAGGCTTATTCAGCGCGCTCATCGATGCCCATTGGCCCATTATCTGTCGGGCTTGGCTATGAGTATTACGATGAGGGTTTCGGGGTGGTGCAAGATGAAATCGGCGACCGCATCGAACAGCGCTACAGTGCTCGCACTGCGGTTCCGTTGACATTTTTAGGCCTCAAAAATCAACGGGTTTCGCTGGCGTACGACGAGAGTCGCTACTTTGGTGGGCGCAGAGTAGTCCGTAATCAACTGGGTTTTGGCCATCGTTTATTTGGTTTACAGATGAGTCACACTGCCGACCTCGTAGCCCGCTATGGAAGTGCCGGCTCGACCGCAGCGAGAACAGGTGATTATCGTTTACTGACCAGTTACAGCCGTAACTTAATGTCATTGCGGGGAGAGGTGAATTATAGTCTCCAGCCCGATGTGCAGTTCCGCAATGCGAGTGTTTCTGGTACTTACCGCATCAATGACTGGCAGACGGCGACTGTTGGCGCGAGCTTTGCGCGCGGTGGTAACACCGCTTTTTACGCTTCGTATGCGCAGCAATTTGACAGCTTTAACATCAGTGTCAGTGCAAGTCACAGCGCTGATAGCTGGGGGGTTGGTTTGAATATTGCTACAAGCTTTGGTTATGTGCCAGGTTACGGCATTCGCATGCAGCCGACCTTGAACTTAGAACGTGGCATGGCGCTCGTGACAGCAACCGAGCAATTCGGTAGTCAGCCGGCAACGCCACTGGCTGGGTTGCAGATGATGGTGAATCAACGCCGCCATGAAAACAGCTCAAACGACGATGGCTATTTGGTGGTAGATGAACTGGATATTCTCTATCCAGCCCAGTTAACGGTGAACAAAAGTTCGCTACCAGATCCTTTTTTGGTACCAGTGATCCCTAAGGTCGAAATTTGGCCGCGTCCTGGGCAATCGATCCGATTACCGATCGAGCTGGTAGAGTCAAGTTTGGTTAGCGGCGTCGCCTACATCGATTTTGGTGACCAGCGACAGGCTCCGCTGCGGCGGATGTTCGTCGAACTGTTAGATGAACAAGGGCGGGTGCATGCCGAGACTCTGACGATGGATGATGGTTTCTTTGAGTTTGATAGTGCGTATCCAGGGCAATGGTCGGTGCGCATGAAACCTGAGCAGTCACAATTACGCACACCGGTCACCACCGACGCACGCGCATTTGAGATTGCCGAAGGGGCTTTTGCGGCCAATGATATCGATTTGAGCTTTGTGGTAGCAAGTGAATCAGAACTAACGGTCATAGAGCCGCGCGAAGAGCCGCCAGAGCTGACTGTATTGTTTGCTTTTGACAGTGCCGATGTCGTGCCAGAATATCAAACAAAACTAGCAACTATTGCTG